>CAVQPP010000254.1:0-5197 GCA_963714445.1 uncultured Actinomycetota bacterium | reverse complement strand
GCGGACGAGCTGATCTCGGCGGTGCTGCTGCACCCGGCGGCCGGTCCGCAGCAGTTCTCGAAGATCGGCACGCGCAACGCGATGGTGATCGCAGTGTGCTCCTTCGCGCTGGCTTTCGACTCGGCGGCGCGGACCGTGGGCACCGGGATTGGCTCCTCAGCGCCGACCCCGCGCCGGGCCCGGGACGCTGAGGCCTTCCTGGCCGAGGAGTTGCCCTGGACCGACCCGGCGCAGTTGGATCCGCAGCTCGCTGACTATTTCGCCGAACTGGTCTCGGCGGCGGCATCGCCGATCGACGACGTGCGCGGCACGGCGGCCTACCGCAGACACGCGCTCAAGGTGATGGCCAGACGCACCCTCTCGTGGTGCTGGAACGACTACCGCGCGGCCCTCACGGCGGCCTGAAAGGTACGGGAACATCATGCGATTGACGATCGAGGTCAACGGCGAGGAGCGCACCGCCGACGACGTGTGGGAGGGCGAGTCCCTGCTCTACGCGCTGCGCGAACGGCTCGGCTTTCCGGGCTCGAAGAATGCCTGCGAGCAGGGCGAGTGCGGGTCGTGCACCGTGTACCTGAACGACGTGCCGGTGTGCTCGTGTCTGGTCGCGGCCGGGTCAAGCGCACGCGCGGCGGGTGCGCACGGTCGAGGGCCTGGCGCAGGGCGAGCCTGGCGCGCCGGACGCAATACTCGCCCCGATCCAGAAGGCCTTCCTGGAATTCGGCGCGGTGCAATGCGGCTTCTGTACGCCGGGACTGCTGGTGCAGGCGCACCACCTGGTCGAGCAGAACCCTGATCCGAGCGACGCGGAGATCCGCGAGGCGCTGGCCGGGAACCTGTGCCGCTGCACCGGATACGAGAAGATCCTGGACGCGGTGCGCGCAGCGGCGAAGGAGAAGCGGGCGAGCCTGGCCGGGGCGGGCGCCCGATGAGCCCTCAAGTCCTGGTTATCGAAAACGCCGCGATCGCGACGGTTGACGCGTACGACACCGAGTACGAGCGCGGATACCTGGTCGCACGCGACGGGCTGATCGACGAGGTCGGCCCCGGCGATGCTCCTGCGGCGCTGCGACAGGGCCGCCCGGGCGATGAGGTCACGGTCGTCGACGGCGCCGGGTGCCTGCTGACGCCTGGTCTCGTCAACACGCACCACCACCTCTACCAGTGGGTGACGCGCGGCCTCGCGCTTGACGAGGCGCTGTTCGGCTGGCTCACGAAGCTCTATCCGATTTGGGCTCGGATCGACGAGAGCACTGTGGGCGTGGCGGCGCGCGGCGGCCTGGCGTGGCTGGCCAAGACAGGATGCACCACGTCCGCCGACCACCACTATGTCTTCCCGCGCGGTGCGGCGATCTGCTTGCCGCCGAGATCGACGCGGCCGCCGCGATCGGCCTGCGTTTCCACGCGACGCGCGGCTCCATGTCGCGCGGGCGCTCGCTCGGCGGACTGCCGCCGGACGAATGCGTCGAGCAGGTGGACGAGATCCTGCGCGCCAGCCAGGACGCGATCGACCGCTTCCACGACCCGAGCTTCGACGCGATGTGCCGCGTGGCGCTGGCGCCATGCTCGCCGTTCTCGGTGACCGACGAACTGATGCGGCTGTCGGCGGAACTGGCGCGAGCCAACGGCGTGCGGCTGCACACCCACTTGTGCGAGACCGCCGACGAGGAAGAGTTCTGTCTCGCCACGCATGGGATGACCCCTGTCGACTACGCCGAATCAGTGGACTGGCTCGGCGACGACGTCTGGTTCGCGCACGCCGTGCACCTGTCGGAAGCGGCGATCAAGAAGATGGCGGCGACCGGCACCGGCGCGGCGCACTGCCCCTCTTCCAACGCGCGGCTCGGCGCCGGCCACGCCCCGATCAGGGCTCTGCTGGACGCGGGGGCTCCAGTAGGACTCGGCGTTGACGGGGCGGCGTCGCAGGAGTCTGGGATGATGGTCGAGGAACTGCGTCAGGCCATGTATACGTCCCGGCTACGCGCGGGCACATCACGTGCCGAGGAGACGCTGGGAGCGCGAGCCGCACTGCGGCTCGGCACCATCGGCGGGGCACGCAACCTCGGCCGTCAGGACGAGATCGGTTCGCTTGAGGCTGGCAAACTGGCCGACCTGGCTCTGTGGGACCTGACCGGACTCGGGCACGCGGACATCGCCGACCCGGTCGCCGCGCTGGTCTTCGGGCCGCCCGCGCCGGTCAAGCTGCTGGTGGTCGGCGGGAAAACCGTCGTGCGCGGCGGGGAGCTGCTGACGGCCGACGAGGCCGCGCTCGCTCGGGACTCAAGGGCGGCGGCGCGGAGGTTGGCGAGCCAGCCATGAGTAACAGCATGCTGACACGCGGCCCGCGTCAGGTCACGCAGTCCGCTAAGGACGGCATCGGCTCGAGCCCGCCGCGCCCGGATGGGACGCTCAAGGTCAAGGGCGAGTTCGCGTACTCCTCCGACATGTGGATCGACGGGATGCTGTGGGGCGCCACGCTGCGCTCGCCGCATCCCCGCGCGAAGATCCACGGCATCGACATCGCAAAGGCGCTGGCATACCCCGGCGTGTACGCGGTCCTGACACACGACGACGTCCCCGGCCACAAGTTCTACGGGCTCGAACACCGCGACCAGCCGGTGCTCGCTGTTGACGAGGTGCGGTACCAGGGCGAGCCGGTTGCGCTGGTCGCCGCCGATCACCCGGAGACGGCGCGCCGGGCGCTCAAGCTGATCTCGGTCGACTACGAGGTGCGGCAGCCGATCACCGACGCACGCCGCGCCGCATTCGACCCCGAATACCCGCACGTGCACCCCGGCGGGAACGTCGTGCGCCACCAGCCCGTGCGCTTCGGCGGCGACGTGCACGACCCCGCGATCCGGGCGCTGGCCGACGTCGTCCTCGAGGGCGATTACGAGGTCGGCATTCAGGACCAGGCGTTTCTCGGTCCCGAATCAGGACTCGCCATCCCCACCGAGGACGGCGGCATCGAGCTGTACGTCGCGACGCAGTGGATGCACAACGACCTGCTGCAGATCGGGCCGTGCCTCGGGCTGCCGGACGAAAAGATCCGGATGACGCTCGCCGGCGTCGGCGGCGCGTTCGGTGGCCGCGAGGACCTGTCGATGCAGATCCACGCCGCGATGCTCGCTCTGCGTACTGGCAAGCCGATCAAGATCGTGTACAACCGCCAGGAGTCCTTCTTCGGGCACGTACACCGTCATCCGGCCACGATGCACTACGAGTACGGCGTCACCCGCGCTGGGAAGCTCGTCTACGCGGACGTGGAGATCATCCTCGACGGCGGCGGCTACGCCTCCGCGACGCCGAACGTCGTGGGTAACGCGGCGTCGCTCGGCGTGGGTCCGTATGAGATCCCGAACATCGAGATTGACGCGTACGGCGTGTTCACGAACAACCCGCCGTGCGGCGCGATGCGCGGATTCGGCGCCGTGCAGGCCTGCTTCGCGTACGAGTCGATGATGGACAAGATCGCGGCGGCGTTGGGGATGGACCCGGTGCGATTCCGGCAGCTCAACGTCGTATCGCAGGGTTCGCAGTTAGCTACCGGCCAGGTTGTCGAGGCGGCAGCACCGCTGCGGGAAATGCTTGACACACTGGTCGCGATGCCGCTGCCGGCCCCGCTCGACACGAGCGACCCGCGAAACCTGCCCGGCTCGACCGCCAACACCACACACGGCGAGGGCGTGCGGCGCGGTATCGGCTACGGCGTCGGCGTGAAGAACATCTGCTTCTCAGAGGGCTTCGACGATTACTCGACGGCCCGCATCCGCCTGGAGGTCATCGGAGGCGAGGCAGTCGTCCTCGTGCACACCGCCGCGGCGGAGGTCGGGCAGGGACTGGTCACTCTGGAGGCTCAGATCGCCCGCACCGAACTGGGTGTCGCCAGGGTGACCATCCACCCGGCCGACAACCAGGTCGGCAACTCGGGTTCGTCCTCTGCTTCCCGGCAGTCGTACATGACCGGCGGCGCGGTGAAGGCGGCGTGCGAGGCCGTGCGCGCGGAGGCTTTCAAGCTGCTCGCGGAGAAGACAGGCCGCTCGTACCGAGACCTGTCGCTGCTCGACGGGCACGTGGTCTCGGCATCCGAGGGCGCGGTCATGAGCCTCGTCGACCTGCTCGGCGACGACGTCATCGAGCTGACACGCGAGTTCCACCACCACAAGACCACCGGCATGCATCCGGTCACCGGACAGGGGAATTCGCACACCCAGCTTGCCTTCGCCGTGCACCGAGCGGTCGTCGATGTAGATGTCGAACTCGGTCTGGTGAAGGTGGTCGCGCTCGACCTCGTGCAAGACGTCGGCCGGATCATCGAGCCGGCTCTCGCTCGAAGGGCAGCTACAGGGCGGCAGCGCGCAGGGGCTCGGCCTGGCGGTGATGGAGGAGATCCAGGTGCGTGACGGGATCGTGCGCAATCCCTCGTTCACGGACTACCTGATCCCCACGATCCTCGACATGCCGCCGATGCGGCTGGAAATCCTGGAGAACCCGGACCCGCGCGCCCCCTACGGCCTGCGCGGCGCGGGCGAACCCCCGACGCTCTCCTCCACGCCGGCCATCGCCGCGGCCATCCGCGCCGCGCTCGGGCGGGACCTCACCAGGGTCCCCATCGCGCCCGAAGACATCACCGGCACCCGCTGAAAGACATCGATAGCAAGTAATTGATTACGCGTAGCCCCTCAACGTACATCCAATGACGGACGAAACAGGAGAGCGCGATGACGCAGGTGCAAGACCAACTGGTCGCGCCGCCAGGCGAGGGCGAGCAAGCCCCGGCCGCCGGACGGCTTGAGCGGTACTTCAAACTCACCGCGCGCGGATCCAGCGCGAGCAGCGAGGTGCGCGGCGGACTGACGACGTTCTTCGCGATGGCCTACATCGTGCTGCTGAACCCGATCATCATCGGCAGCGCCGCCGACGTGACCGGCGCCCACCTATCGATCGGCGAGCTGACTACGGCCACGGCCTTCGCCGCCGCGGTGACCACGCTGCTGATGGGCTTCGTCGGGAACGCGCCGCTGGCGCTGGCGGCTGGTCTGGGCACGAGCGGCGTGGTGGTCTCCCAGATCTCCCCGCACATGACGTGGCCGCAAGCCATGGGCCTGATGGTGCTCGAAGGCGTTGTCATCATCCTGCTGGTCGTCACCGGCCTGCGCGAGACGATCATGAACGCGATACCCGCGCAGCTCAAGCA
>CAVQPP010000253.1:0-6964 GCA_963714445.1 uncultured Actinomycetota bacterium | reverse complement strand
TGGCAACTGCCCAGAAGCGGTCGGTCGTAGCGTTGATTGCTGCCACCCAGCGAGGCGGCTTGACCACGTGGATCTCGCCGCCCGTTGCGCAGGAAGATGATGCCATTGTTGGCATCGGCTTAGAGTAACCGGGCATTAGTGTTACCCCGCCCCGGCTTGTTAGTGTGCTTGTACTCGGGCTTACGGAAGAAGGTTGCGGGCATCTGGGAGTACCGGATCCGCAGCTTGCCGATGACCTCCCCGGTGAACTTGTTCCTGACCTCGTGAACGGCAGGAGCAAGGCTCTTCGCGCGGTCGTCGTCGAGGTCGTAATAGCGGAAGCCCTGGGTCAGGAATAGCGGGTCGCACGGTTCCACCTTGTGGTCGTCCACAACAATCGGCGTGTCCATCAGGAAGTTTCGGTAGATCACGCCGAGATTCGTGACCAGGGCGTTCCGCAGGTCCTCGCGACGCTTGTAGTCGATGCGATCTGGGGGTCGAGGTCATCCCAGACGACGACCGTCCCGCTCTGCAGCGGCCGCGATTCTGTTTCTTGAGCTCTTCGATCACGAAGGCGGGCGGCTCGGTCTCCACCTCGTCGGGGCTGGTGATCCGGTGATTCTTGGTCCACTCGCCGCGGCTGATCTCGTTCACGTCGAGGTAGGCCATGTTCCAGGTGCCGGGTTCCTCCTTGGAGTAGACCTCCACGCGGAAGCACTGGCTGACCGAGGCGCTCGGCAGGCCGTAGCCGTACTTGCCGAAGCCGTCCCGGTTGTCCAGCCGCGTCCCGGCGCCCCAGATCAGCGAGGCACGCACCATGCGCGGCGTCATGCCCCAGCCGTTGTCCACGATGGCGATCTTCCAGGGCTTTGCCCCCCGGTCGAAACCGAAGATGACGTCAACCTTCGAGCGCGCCGGCCTGGATGGAGTTATCGATGAGTTCGGCCATCGCGTAGGAGGTACTCTTGTAGCCGATGTCGCGCATGCCGCGCACGAACGCGTCCCCGACGATCAGGTCCCAGCCCGTCTCATCGAGCTGCTTGACCAGTTCCTGCTGAGCCTTGCGGGTGATATTGCCGTCCATGTCCCTGCTCCTTGATTCGGTTGGACGAGCGCGGTTGGCCCGTCGCGGTTCGGACACTAGCAAGAAGGCGCCGTGAAGGCCCTGGCTTGAGGCTCCGGCGAGAAACGTTGTCCGGTAAGCCGGAGAGGCGAGCCCACCTAGCCTCGATGTTTCGCGATCTTGATCTGCCCGGCTGAGGGCGCGGCCGGTTGTTGTTTTCAGCGTCCGGTCGTGGCCGGGGGCCCGGCTGTCGCGCCGGGTGAGCAGGGTTCCAGGGCCCGCGCGTCTCCTTTCCTTATGGACGGGCGTGTTTCCGGGTGGTCAGCCAGGTGCGAGGCCTGCAGGTGGGTGATCGCGGCGGTGATCTGGGTGGCCCAGGGCCAGGTCGCGGCGAGGCGCAGCCGCGGGCGGCGCCCGCCGCGCACGATGCGGCCGGCCGGCGGAGAACAGGCGCAGCCGCAGCCGCTTGGGCTCGCAGGCCTGGTCGGGGCCGTCCAGGGCGAGCATCTGCATCCAGGCCATCAGCTCGCTGGCCATGGCCACCAGTTCGCACCAGAGCTGGTTCTGCGCGAAGCCGTGCAGCGGGAGGTTCCGCAGGCCAGCGTCTTTCGCGCACCGGATCCGGTCCTCACAGCGGGCGTGGCGGCGGTGCCGCAGTTCCAGGTCAGCGAGCTGCCCGGTGATGGCGTCGGGGGCGAACCAGGTGACACGGTGCCAATCGATGTCGGTGAACCGCAGCTGGGCGCCAGGGTGGGGGCGTTCCTTGCGGACGATCACCCGCATCCCGCCGGCCAGGCCGCAGGTCCAGCAGGCCGGAGAGCTCGGCGACCCATGCGCCCGGCCGCACTTCGCCGCCCGCGTCGCAGGCCGGTCCCAGGCCGGTCCGGAGCTGGAGGATGGCCTGGTGCACGTCCTCGGTGATCGTCATGCCCACCGAGTAGTGTAGGCGGGGGCCAGGGCTGGTGACCAAGGTCAGGAAGTCATGGGTTCCGCCGCCAGAGTCGGTGCGGATCAGCACCGCCGCGGCAGCCGCCGGGGCAGCTGGGCGAGCGATAGCCAGGTCACCTCAATGTGCTCGCTGGCAGTGTTCGAGTCGGCGTTGCCCGGCCGCAGCATGACCGTCAGCGCTTCCCCGCCTGCCCCGGCACCGTGGTCCGCGAACGCGGCCAGTGGATGATGCCCACAGGTCTTCTCCCAAGTCGGGGCAGCCTTCTCCTTGTCCGACTGCGCGATCACGATCGTGGCGTCGATGTCTACCGGGATCAACGACCATCCCCACCAGGCGCGCGCTCACCGGCCAGCGCCCAGGCCCACTAACGGGCTGCAGCGCGTGCTTTGCGGATCGCCCGCGGCGTGTCCGCGGCCAGCGCAGTGATCAGCCGGGACACCACCGGGTCCGACGCTGCCGGGCCCGACCATCTCCTGCTGGGAGCGCAGCACCGCGATATCGGCCAGGCAGTCCCCGCCCAGCGCGAGCGCCATGACCAGGTCGGTGGGGATCTTCGCTTGGTCCATGCACCGACCGCGGGGCACGCCACCGAGCCAGCCCAGCGGTCACGGGCCGCCCAGGCCCGTTACCCGGGCCGCTTCGGCCAGCAGTAAGGCCCGGCCTGGGACACGAGCCCGTAGCCGTCAGCGCACACGGTGATCTTACGGTGGCGCGCGGTATTGTTCACCCGGAAGGTGCCTTCGGTTCGGCGCGGACAGGACCATCAGCAAGCCCCTCTCCTCCCAGGCCAAAGGCGCTTTGGTATGCGAACGATCAAGGTCAGCCGATCATTGGCGAATGCCCGAGGCTAGGTCAGCGGCCAGATTGCGGTCCGCCTGGACTGGCCTGTTTTCTCTCGGCCGCCGCAGTCGATCGGCCTGGAGCGCTACCAGCCTGACGGACAGTGATCACACCGTAACCACGGTGCACAACCGCCAGAAGATATCCGCGCTGGTCACAGGCGTTTCCCTGCGCGGCTTGCACGCGTGTCCCCTGACCTGGGAAGGTCTGTCGTAGCCCTCTGCCAGAATCACACCGATGTAAGTTAGGGGAGGTGATGGATGTGTTGACGAATGCCCCCATCCAGGCCAGCCCTGAAGGGTCTGGCCTGTCGGAGGGCACTAGAAGGCGGGCGAGCCTGAAGAGCGCGGCGCCGTGCGTCCAGAAAGTTCCCGTAATCCGGATTCGCCCGGAAGAAGGCTTGGGCCGAAAGCGGGACCGCGACGGCCACCGTGAACTGCGACAATCGATCGAGCAGTTCGGCGTACTGACCCCAGTTACCGTGCGTCTCGCGCCCGACGACTCGGGCGACTACCTTCTCATCAAGGGGCAGGGGCGGACGCTGGCGTGCCGGATGTTGGGTATCGAGAAGATCCCGGCGATCGTCGTTGACGATGACTTCGCTGAGAACGAAAAGGTGCAGCAGTTCCTGGTCGAGAACGTCGCCCGGCTTCGGATGCGCCCGATCGACCGTGCGCTCCTGATCGCACGGGCTCGTCAGGATGGCGAAGAGACGGCCACGGTCGCGAAGCGCTTCGGTGTCTCCCCCGCCACCGTCCGACGTCTCGAATCTCAGCTTGATGGCGCGAGTAGCCGCGAGGTCGCGGCGCTTAAGCAGGGGAACGTCAGTCTGACACTCCATGCGCTGATCGCCCGTTACGTGGGCGCCGCGGAGCGGGCGGACGCCGTCGCTGCATTGGCTCACTACTCCCTTCGCACCAGGGAGATGGAGGCTCTGTTCGAAGCCTTCGGCTGGCGGGACCTGGTCGAGCTTGGCAGCGAGCATCGACGGCAACGCTTGTGGCTCTTGATTTGGGCCTGCGACACCCTCAGCAAGATGCCCTCCGGTTCAATCGCTGATCGCTTGGGCCATCTGGCTACTGCAATGCCGATGGACATAGACGAGGGGTCGCGTCGAAGGGCAGAGGCAAAATGAAACTTGTCGCGCTTGACCCAGCAGATCTGGTGATCAGTGAAGAGCTCAGCCGTTCCGGGAGCGCCAAGCAATTCGAGGAGCGCCTACGGCATTCCATCGAGGAAATCGGCTTGGTGGAGCCCATCAAGGTGGCACCGTTGCCAAAGGGTGGGTACTTGGTCGTCAACGGCACCATGCGTTTCCGGGCCATTAATGCAATCCGCAAGAGTGATCCGAGTGCCTTTAAGACAGTTCCGGCTTATGTAACGGACTACGAACGCCGATTCGAAATTCGGTATCAGACAGACATTTACCAGGATCTTCTGCCTAGTCAGCTGGCCGGGCTTGTTGAACATCTCCATAAAGCCGAGCGAATCAAGAAGGCGGACATCGCTCGCTACATCGGTGTCTCCCCGACGACACTTCGCAACTACACTGGACTCTGGCGACTGCTGCAGCGCGGTGGACTGTTTGCGAGAATCGTCAACCTCATGGATGTCGGTGTCATTCCTTCGTCAAATCCGTACGTTTGGCTGCGTCTCACTGGCGAAGGTCTTAGGTATGTACTGCGAGAGAGCTTCTGCGACGGTTTGCCGATCACCGCGTGGATCGACGAGCGCATTATCGGTGCACGCCAAGGCAATAGCTTTCGGTACACCACCTATTTCGTCGAATCCGCCACTGATGGCCTTGAGCCCCAGTTTTACCGCGAAGACGAGGACTTGCGTTCGGTCAAGCGGGACCCGGTCTCCGTCGCGCCGTCGCTGCGCAGCGCATCTTCGACGACGTCCCTCAGTTGGAGCAGAAGCCGACGACGGCCAAGGCCAAGCCACGGAACGACGTAGCAGCCGCCGTCCGCCACCTGTCGCAAGTCACGAAGCATTCACCTGAGCCGGTTCTGCAGAGAGCCGCCCACTCACTACGAAAGTATCTGCAATGAGCACTGCAGCCATGGATTGGTCCGAAGACGCCTTCTTGGAGATACCCGACCGCAACTCGTTTGATGGCGGTACGACCACGGAAGGTCATCTCTGGCACAGCGCGAGCCCCCGTTGGGGGCATTCGATGCATACCATGTGCTCTTATCATGGGATGTTTCCTGCCAAACTCGCTCACTACTTCATCCAGCGCTACTCACGTCCGGAGGGCGTCGTCCTGGACCCGTTCAGCGGCCGAGGGACTGTTTCGCTGCAGGCACGCGTCGAGGGCCGACGCACGATCAGCAACGACCTAAGTCCTTTGGCCTATGTGCTATCCCGTGCGAAAGCGAACCCGCCCTCGTGGACGGACGTCAATAAGTATCTGGACGGGCTTGAAAGGAGCTACCGACCTGCGACTCAGGCCGAACCTGATGTCTCTCCGGACATCGCGATGCTCTTCCACCCCAACACGCTCCGACAGATCTGCTACCTGCGAGAGGCTTTGCCGTTCAGCGAAGTGGCGACCTGGACGCCAGAAATGACCATGATCGCCGGATCACTGGCGGGAATCATGCATGGCGCCCACCGCCGCAACGGCACCTCGCAGTACTTGAGCATCAGCATGCCGAACACGTTCAGCATGTCACCCACCTATGTTGAGAAGTTCATCGAGGAAAAGGGGCTCGTCCCGCCTGACCAAGATGTTTTCGAGCGACTGCGCGACAAGCTAGCCCGGCTGTACCTCGACGCGGTCGACGGTCCCGATGGTCAAATGTTCGCTGCTGACGCTTCTCAATTGATGAGAAGCACAGAAATCCGCGCTCATAGCGTCGACCTCATCATCACCTCTCCACCGTACCTCCAGGTTGTCAATTATGGGACAGCCAACTGGATTCGACTCTGGCTGCTCGGAGTTGACGAAGTCGGACGTGACCGAGGTGAAGGGCGGTTGAAGCTCAACGCCGCGCTGGACCACCGCCACAACTACGACTCCTACCGACTCTTCCTGCTGCGAACGCTGCTGGGCATGCAGCGGGTGCTCAAGCGTGACGGCGTGGCCGCAATCGTCATTGGTGACGTCGCCGATCCGGGTAAGGATCCGATCCCGCTGGCCAAGAAGATCTGGGATGACGTCGGTGACGGGACTGATCTACGGCTTATCACTCTGATCAAGGACGACCTTCCGGTCGAGAAGAAGGTCAGTCGCATTTGGGGCGACACCAAGGGACAAGCGACCAGCCGCGACTGCGTCCTGGTCCTGACTCACAAGGACGGCAAGCCTTGGGTGAGCTCGGATGTCATCGACTGGTACGAGCCGTACAAAGACGGTGGCCCTGATGCTGCTCATGCCCGCTTGAAGTCGCGGCTGCACAGCACCACGACTGTCCAGGGCCTAGCATCCGTCTAGGTGGCCGCGGAGGCCCCGGACCGCGCCGTCCAGGGTGTGCTGGATGAGCAAGCGCGGTGGTGACCGGGCCGACCCCGCCGGGGACCGGGGTGAGCAGCCCCGCGATGCCGGTGACCGCCGCGGCGTCCACGTCGCCGGCCAGGCCGCCGCCCGGCACCGGGTTGGTGCCCACGTCGATGACCACCGCGCCGGGCGCGACATGGTCGGGGCCGATCAGCCCGGCCCGCCCAACCGCCACCACCAGCACCTCCGCTTCGCGGCACACCGCGGCCAGGTCTCTGGTGCGCGAGTGGCAGATGGTCACGGTGGCGTCCTCGGCCAGCAGCAGCAGGGCGGTGGGCTTGCCCACCACGATGGACCGGCCGACCACCACGGCGCGCCCGGCCGCGCAGCGCGACGCCCTCATGCCGGAGGATCTCCAGCACGGCCGCGGCTGTCGCGGGCGGGAACGCGCCGGGCAGCCCGGCCGCCAGCCGGCCGAGCGACGCCGGGTTGGCGCCGTCCACGTCCTTGGCCACGTCGATGGCCTGGCCCACCGCGGCCAGCGTGCTCCCGGCCGGCAGCGGGGTCTGGCAGATGATCCCGTGCACCGCCGGGTCGGCCGACAGGTCCGCCAGCCAGCCGGTGATCTCCGCGGGCCAGGCCGGGCCGGGGAAGCTGGTGGACCTGGCAGCTGACCAGCAATACATGG
>CAVQPP010000252.1:0-3681 GCA_963714445.1 uncultured Actinomycetota bacterium | reverse complement strand
GCCCCACTGCTCTATCTCGGCCGGGCTGAGCGCGAGGGCATCGGCGGCGTCGCCGGTGGTCAGGCCGCGGGACCGGAGCGCCTTACGCAGCTCGGTGCCGAAGACCCGCTTTTCCGCCGCGGGCAGCGCGGCGGTCCGGTCGGCCCGCGTCCCCGCCTGCTGCCGGGGCGGGCCGGCGGTGTCCCCGGGCTCGGTCCCCAGCGGCCCAGCCGTTTCGGTCAGCGCCACGGCCAAGGCGCCGAGCGCCTCCGTCTCCACGTCCAGCCGGAGCGCCCGGGGCGACGGCGCCGGGGCGGCTGGTTCCACGGACTGGAGCTGATGCAGCCGGTCCCAGTTGGCCAGCAGCGCGGCCCGGCGGCGGCCCAGGTCGGGGGCGTACAGTTCGGCCGCCTCCGGCAGCGAATCCCGGCACAGTTCGAGCGACAGGCTGCCGTCGGCCACGATCATCAGGGTGGGCGGCAGCGTGCTGGCCGCCTCACGCACCGCCTGCACGATGGCCTCCTCGGGAGTCACCCCGGCGGCCATGACGGCGCGGACCCGGTCCAGCTCGGTCAGCGTATCCAGCGGGAGCTCGGTGCCGGACAGCCGGTCCGGCTGCAGCCCGGCGCGGGTCCGCAGGCTCTTGAGCAGGGATGCGACTCCTGCTGCGACGGGGTCGAAGGGCTCGGACATCTTCCTTCTTAGCTGGTCAGGAGGCGTCTCCGGGCGGAACAAGATCAGCGTAGCTGACAAGTTGCTATCGCGGAACGAGGCAGTTGTCAACCAGCGTCAATTGTCTGGCCATCATGTCGTCAATTGTCTGACAGTTGACGACCTCTACGACAGTTGTCATCCTGAGGTTAGTTAGACCCCCTGGGAGGTCACCATGGCCAGGGCAGCGAGTGCACACCGTACCGCCGGCGCGCCTGCCGGGAGGGTGGCTACCTGCCTGGCCGCGCGACGCAGCGCCCATACCCGCCCGTACACCTCCGGGCGAACTCCATGTTCACCACTCCCTACCGGGAGGATGCATGATCCGCTGTTTCCGTCGTTCGCCGGCCGGACCTTTGCTGCTGGCCGTGGCGCCGCTGACCCTCCTGCTGGCCGGCTGCCAGGCGGCCAGCCACACCGCTGAGATCGTGGTGGTGCTGCCCAGCGCCACGGGCAACGAGCCCGCGCCGATGCTGGCCGCGGCCGACCGCGCGCTGCTCTATCACGCCGGGGCGACCAGCACCCGCGGCGTGGCCTACGTGATCAACCCGGCCACCGGGCAGCCCACCCGGGTCGGCCTGACCCCGCTCCGGGCCGGCGGCCAGGTCGAATACGGGTCGCGCCGGGACTACCTGCTCAGCCAGAGCGTGAACCGGGTGCAGCAGGTGCTCCGGACCGAGGCCGCCACCCGGCCCTTCGACCTGCTGCAGATGATCGCGTCCGCGGTGCGGGTCACCAGCCATCCCGGGACTCTGCTGATCCTGTCTTCCGGGCTGTCCACGGCGGGCGGTTTCAACCTGCGCGCGGTCGGCTGGGACGCCAATCCGCAGACCGTCGCCGCGCAACTGAAGCAGCGGGGCCTGCTGCCCCGGCTGGCCGGATGGCGGCTGGACTTCTCCGGGCTGGCGGATGTGTCCGGCCGCCAGCCTGCGCTGCCGCTCCCGCAGCGCACCACGCTCACCGCGTACTGGCTGGCCATCTGCCGCGCCGCCGGGGCCGCCGCCTGCCGCACCGACGACACGATCCGGCCCGACCCGGCGTCACGCAGCACGACCCCCGTGCCGGTGGTGCCGGTCCCGGCGGTCACATCGGTCACCGGCCCGCGGCATTCGGCCGGCCTGAGTGTGCCCGCCGACGAGTTGTTCGCCTTCAACAGCGCCAGCCTGCTGGGCGGCGCGGACGGCATCCTGCGCCCGCTGATCGGCCGGGCCCGCGCCCAGCACCAGTTCGTCTCCATCACTGGCTATGCGTCGCCGGACGGCGGTTCGGCCGCCTACAACCTCGCCCTGTCCCAGGCCCGGGCGGTGGCCGTACGGAACCGGCTGGTGGCGCTGGGCCTGCCGCCCAGCCAGATCGGCCAGGTGACCGGCCTCGGCACGGCTGGCCAGCCAGCACGCGCCTGCGACCGGGACGGCCAGCTCGACGAGGCCCTCTGCGCCGCGCTGCGCCGCGTCGTCATCCTCCTCATCCCGCACGCGGCCACGTCCTGACCGCCTGAACCCTGGAGGCAGCCATGAGCACTCCCGAGTACCCAAGCCAGCCCGCCGACCGCGGCCGCGATCTCGCCATCCCGCCGTCGTCCAGCACTCAGCCGTCCCCGCCAGGCGAGCTGCCCGAGGACCCGTTCGCCGCCGGGCTCCCGGACCTCGCCGCGGCGGTGTTGCTGCAGCGCGCCCAGCAGCGGTCCCGGGCCCTGGTGCACCGCCGCTTCGGCCGGCTGCTGCGGCGGCGCCGCATCTCGCACCGGCAGCTGGTCGCCGCCCTGCTCGCCGAGGACGAACGCATCGCCCCGGGTCGTGACCTGGACCGGGCCACGCACGGGGAAACCGTGGTGCAGGCGGTCGGCAAGGCAGGCGCCGACGCCGAGCTGGCCCGGTCCCAGCGCCGCCTCGAGCGGGAGGTCAGCGGGACCGATGAGCTGCGGGCCAGGCAGGCCGAGCTGCGCACCCGGGCCAGCCAGCGCAGCGCGGACCGGGTCCGCCACCCCGACGGGGGAGAGCGCCCGGTGGCGGAGGTGCAGCGGGACGAGGCAGCCGCGCGGCGCCAGATCGAGGACGAGACGGCCCGCGGCTCACGCAAGCACCAGCGCCTGCCGCGCTGGATCGGCCGCATCCCGATCCTCGTGCTGCTGGCGGACTTCTGCCTGCTGCTGTACTTCTTCTCCGGCATCACCGACGTGAACTGGGCCAGCCCGCTGGGCGCCGACCTCGTGTTCGCGGTGCTGCTGGCCGCCATGGTGACCGTGCTGTCCTACGGGTTCCTGGCCTTCGCCGGGCACCGGCTGCGCGGCTACAAAGACCACTCCGGCGGGGTGGCGTTCAGCCATCTGGATGCCCTGACAAAGGCGGCCTGCTGGGCCTCGGCGGCTGGCATCGCGGTGCTGGCCACCCTGATGTTCATCCGGATGCGGGCCGAGGTGCTGAACGCCCTCGGCTCGACCGCCTGGGCTACGGCACTGGTCATCGCGCTCGCCCTGGCGGTGGTGAGCGCGCTGGCCAACTTCCTGGTCGTCGCCATTCACGCCCTGGACGGCTCGCACGAGGTAGCCCGGCTGAACACCCTCTCGGCCGCGCTCAGCGGTCCGCTCGGCAAGGCGCACGAAATGGACGAGCAGGCGGCCGTCATCCCGCACCGGATCGCGGTCCGCCGCCGCCGCGCGCACCGCGCCGCGGCTGCCGCCGTCACCCGGGCCGGCCTGCACATGTCGGCTACGGACCAGGCCATCGGCGCGGCGCGGGCCGCGCACCAGGGGACCGGGCCGTACGGCAGCCAGCCCGCCGACCCCAACCAGCATGAGCACGTGCTGGGCTACCGCGACGCGGAGTCACTCGCCCCGGCCGACCTGCGGCCGCTGCGCGCCGCGCTGGAGCACATCGACACCGACCTGCCGCACCCGCCAGCCTGAGCAGGGCAGCATCGCCGGATCCGGCGGAACGGGGGCCCGCCGGGTCCGGTGGCGGAACACTGGGCTGCGGCCCGGAGTTCTGCCGA
>CAVQPP010000251.1:0-3725 GCA_963714445.1 uncultured Actinomycetota bacterium | reverse complement strand
CAGGCTCGCAATAAGGCACACGATGCTGAGCGGCGCGATCTTCGCCGCGTTGCCGCCCACCTGGCCGGCTACAGCACGCTGCTGACTTACATCATCTGGCACCAGCGGCGGACCCAGAAACAGTCCGCGGGATAAACCCCGAGGCCGGTACCAGCGCCGCCGATCATGGTGTAGGGCAACAGGACGAGAGCCCGCATCGCTTCGGCAGCCGCGCCGCGGCCGGGTGGACTAGAGGAAAACGAAGGCATTCCGCTGGCTGAACGCTGTGGAAAGGTGCAAGCAATATGAATGTGAACGGCACAATGGGTAAGAATAAGCTGCTGGCCGGACAGGGAGGCAGCAGCCTGGGCCAGCGGCCGGCTCCACGCACCCAGGTCCGGCTGGCCCTGCGGCTCGCCGGCGGCGGGCTGCTGATCGCGACCGGCGCGATTCATCTGGACCTGTACCTGACCGGCTACCGGTCGATCCCGACCATCGGCTGGCTGTTCCTGTTCCAGGTCATCGCGGCTTTCGTCCTCGGCGCGGCCGTGCTGGCCTCGGCCGCAAGGCTCGCGGCGGCGGCAGGCGCCATATTCTCCCTGGCCACGCTGGGCGGTTATCTCCTGTCCTTGTGGATCGGCCTGTTCGGATTCAAGGAGGTCCGCACCCCGGCCGGGATCGCCGCCGGGATAGTTGAGGTGGCGGCCTTCGCAGCCCTGGCCGGACTGGCCGCCATGCCTGCCGAACACGGCCGGGTGGGCGGCCGCCTGCTGGCCCGCCTCCGGTCAGGTGTCGCCGGTGTCTCCATCGCCGCCGTATCCGTGGTGGCGCTGGCGGTGCTCGGCGCTTCCGTGGCGGCGGCCGGAGGCCCGGCGACACCGCCCCGGGCGCCCTGAAGGCCGTCCACATCGGCGGAATGACGGTGCTGGCCGACGCGAACGGCCGCACGCTGTACTGGTTCGCCCCGGATACCGCCGCCAGATCGGCATGCTACGGGTCGTGCGCCGCCTATTGGCCGCCGGTGAAAGGACCGGCGACGGCCGGGCCCGGCGTCACCGGCAAGCTCTCCGAGCTCACCCGCACGGACGGGTCGGTCCAGGCCACTTATGACGGGCATCCGCTGTACACCTACATCGGCGACAGCGCTCCGGGACAGGCCAACGGCAACGGGCTCAACCTGAACGGCGGCCTGTGGCATGAGGTATCCGTGTCCGGCCACATCACCGGCTGACCATCGCGGGCCGGGAGCGGCATGACGGCTCACCAGAGCGGCGGCCCTCCGCCGGAAGAGCATGCTGACCGGGCGCCGCCGCACAGGGGCCGACGGCGCCCGGCCGTGCGCCGGATCGCGCACGGCGTGCTGTTCGTGGCGCTGGTGGCAGGCGTGTTCGGCTTGCTGCTGCGACTGGGCGGGCTGACGCACGACGCCGCGGGCCTGCGGCACGCTCGCCTGGCCTTCCTGGCCGCGGCGATCATGGCCCAGGCGCTGTCGCTCGGCTGCTACGCCCAGCTCTACCGGCGGGTTCTCGCCGCCCTCCGGGCGCGGGTGCGGTTCCGGCTGGCCGCGGACATCATCCTGGCCACCTTCTTCGTCAGTCACCTCACCCCGCTCGGTTCGGCCACCGGCACGCTGGTGAACGTGGACACGCTGGAGACCGAGGGCATCGCTGCGGCCACCACCGGCGAAGCCATCGCGCTGACCAGCCTGACGTCCACGATCGCCCTGATCGTCCTGTTCGGGACCGGGTTGGCGGCGACAGCCGGGCGGCACGTCTCCCACCAGTACCTCGTCATCGCGGGCATCGCTCTCTTCCTGGTCGTGGTGGCGCTGGCCGCGGTGCTCGCCGTCGGCGCCCATCCCGTCGTCGCCGAGCGGGCCGGGCGCTGGGCCGCAAGCGTGGCGAAGCACGTCCGGCCGGGCATCGATCCGGAGAAGGCGGCCGAGACCAGCCGCCGGCTCGCGTCGCTGGCCCGGTCCGCACTGACCGGACGGGCCTTCCTGGCCAGCTTCGGGTTCGCCGCGGGTGACCTGCTCTTTGACCTGCTCTCGCTCGATCTGGTGTTCCTTGCCCTGCGGTATCAGCCCGGCTTCGGGCCACTGGCCGTCGCCTACGCGGCGGCGAACATCGCCAGCGCCATTCCGGTGACCCCCGGCGGGCTGGGCGTAATCGAGGTCACGCTGGTAGCTATCACCGTCGGCTTCGGCGCGCCGCGGGCCACGGCGGTGCTGGCCGTGCTCGGCTACCGGATCGTGAACTACTGGCTCCCGCTACTACCGGGCGGCATCGCTTATCTCCGGCTCAGGCTGCGGCCGGGTGCCGGCGGCAGAAGGAAAGGCAATGGAAAGCCTGCGGCGCCGCAGGCTGGCTGACCGTTATTCCGTGCACTAAGTTCTGCCGAACGACGTGTTCCGGGGCCTGAAGCATTTTGCCGACCCCGGCTGGGCCGCCTATCCAGCCCTGAAACCAATAGTCCGATAGCCAGCGGATCCTGGCCAGCCACCGCAATTTCTGGTGCAGTTGTATTGGTACAGCCAGCGTAGGGATTATTTGTCATGTTCAAGTCGCCAGGCACTTCGCTGATACTGCCCTGCATGTTCGCCGCTTCCTGCATCAGGGGTTGGGCGGCGGTGAGACCATGAAAACCAGGCCCGGCGGGCGACGTGCCCTCACCCCGGCTGGCTCGTGCGCTCGGGCTGGACCGCAATCCACTGCGCCGGGCCAGCGACCGGGCCGAGGCCTGGATCCGGGTCGGGCTGCTCGGCATCTTCCTGATCGCCGGGCCGATGGCCTCCCCGCCGCGGGACACTCGGCCTACCACGCGGGGATCACCGTGGCCCGAGCGCCGGCCGCGCCGACCCACCGCATCAAGCCGGCCGCTCTCCGGCAGGCCCCGGCCATGGCTGACCCGCTCAGGGTCGGCCCAATAGACCGGGCCAGGGGCGGGGAAGAGGGCACCCGCCCCTCCGCTCGAACCGGTGAGGTGCTGACCGCGGTGATGACGCTGGCTGCTATGGCGCTGGCGCTGCTGGCCGTCCTCCGGCTCGCCCTCGTGTTCCTGAGCAGGCGGCGCCTGGCCGCCTGGGAGACGGCCTGGTCCAGAATCGGACCGCAGTGGTCCAAGCGCAGGCCGTGACCTCGCTTTGTAAAAGTGAGGATGACTGTCACGGCATTGGCCTGGTGAATCGGGATACGCCGGTCATCGAGCAGCGCGTGGTACCGGAGGAACTCAGATCCCGGACGGCAGGGGCGCGGACCTCAGCCGCGGCCACCATAGCCCCCGGCGATGGCACCACAGATGCCATCGCTTTCCTATCTTCGGTCCCCGGGGTGGACTCGAATAAAGCGGCACCTCGCGAGCGAAGAAGGTGATCGTCTTGAGCGGAAGCAGATTCTGGGCCCGAGGCCGGGACCGGGAGCAGGAGAGCGAGACGGCGGACGGGGGCCGGGCCGGGGCGCTGACCGCCATGGACCGCTGTGACCGCTGCGGCGCCCAGGCTTACGTCCGGGCCCTGCTCCCCGACGGCCTGGAGTTGCTGTTCTGCGCGCATCACAACCGGCAGCACTCGTCCGCCCTGACGAAGATCGTCGTGGGCATCCACGACGAGACCGGCCGGCTCGCGCGCCCGGCGGCGTAGCAGATCCGAGCGCTGGCCTGCGGGGTCAGTTCCACCTCATACAGGTTCCCGCCACCGGGCCGGCGGGCTTTTCGCCTTGCGGACCGGGCGAATTGGCCCGCCGTCACAA
>CAVQPP010000250.1:0-8053 GCA_963714445.1 uncultured Actinomycetota bacterium | reverse complement strand
GGCTAGGCGTAGGGACATCGAAGCCCTGGAGGCGACGGGGCACATCCTCGGCCTCGGCGATGCGCCGACCATCGAGAGCGCCGTCGATCGCAAATCGGCATCCAAGATCCTCGACGCGGTAGGCGATGCGCGAACTGCCGCTTGACATCGAGTCACGGAGGGCATCAGACCAGCGCAGCACCCAGCCCGATCCGTCATGCACCTCGACATCATGGTGATCTTCTGACCAGCCATCACCAGCGAACAGCACTGCCACCTCCCGCACCCGGCACCTAGATGTCAGCGGCAGCACGGAGAAGGACGCCAGCGGCCTAATGACGCTCAGTGCTCACGCCAGGTACCAGCGGGCACGCCACCCCATCAGCGGTCTTGTCCTCATCGCGGCCCCGGGGGCACGGTCTACGTTCAGGCATCAGATACATGGCTAAGCAAGTGCTCACCCGCTGGGCGCTACCGGACCCGAGTCTGCCCCGGCGGGCCAACCCGATAGTCCCCACTAGGCTAAGCCGACCGTTTTACAGACCGCTTCACCCGACCCATCGAAATGGCCGCTGACCTGGCCAAACTATTTTAACGATCATGTGAATAACCGGGCTTGTCCGCTATATGTCCGTACCGCCAAGGACCCGAAACGGCTGGCGCCACGGACAGGCACGGACAGCGTCCGCACAAGCAGCCTGACCTGCAGTTCCATAGTCATGGCTCCGCCGCCCCAGCGTCAGGCGGCTGACGGAACCTTATCTCCCAAACGATCACCAGCCCAGTCCCGCAGATCAGGCTGCCCTGTTCGCCAGCGTCAACCGGATCTGCATGATATGCGGGTGATCTTCATAGGGATCTTGGCAGGCTGACATGCCTGTCCTTATGGGGATTGGGGGCCTTCATGCCAGCTGCCGTCATCCGCGTCATCCGGTCGGGATGCGGCCGGGGATCTTGTGGACGGGCTGAGGGTGCCGCTGCTGGATGAGTACCTGGAGTTCCTGGGCGGGCGGTACCGGCCGAATACGGTGCTGGCCTTTACCGCGGTAAAGAAGACGCCGCGGCGGGTCCGCCCAGCCGATGTGCTGTCGTTCATGACGGACAGCGCACCGGTGGGGAAGGCCGCCTTCAGGTAGCGGGGCCGAACGCCGGCGGAGTGTCGGCCCGGACGCTGCGCCGACGGCTGCCGAGCGTGTCGAGGCTGTATGGGTTCTTGCTCGCCTGCGGTGCCGACCGCTCGGCATGCCCGCCGACCGTACTAACTGCCTGGCTGCGCGGCTATACCGCCGACCCCGGTACGCGATGAAGGCCCAATTCGAAGCCACGACCGGGTTCGCTGTCACCATCGGCTGCCCAGATCGCCGGGCCGACCTGATGTGCACAGCAGGTCTGGCCACGTCGCCCCGGCCACCCTCGCCGAGTACATGCACTTCCTGATCCCCGGCTCCCAGTTCGAGCTGATCGACCGGGTGACCTAGCGCCGCTGACCCAGCACCAACGACTGGTAGCCGAGATCAGCGTGTTCCTGGCCGCCCGCCACTAGCACGCCCGGAGGACGGGGGATGCCACTACGTCACCCAACCTAACTGCCTAAAGCACGCCAGTTTTAGACCTAAGGCAGCCCGCCGTACTCGCGACGAAGGTCGATTAGCTCCGGCCGCTTTCGCGCTGGTCAAGCCGCCCTGGAGGGGAGAGCGCCGACCGTGCGCTCGCCGTCATCCACCTACGAATCAGCTAGCAACGCATAGCCATGTGACATTCGGCCCGGTTAGTTACGCCCAGGTCAGACGGTGCATTCAGCTCTACTCCGGCGTCTCCGATCCGGCAGCGTAAGTGCCGTCAATAGAAATCATGCGCTGAAACCAGGACAGACCTGGCCTCAGCCAGGCCGAACGTTCGCCAACAGCCTCGGGCACACGGCCACCACTCGAAGGAACCGACGATGAAACTCACCTCCGCCTGACAGTACTGACCGTGGCCGCCGCAACAGCGGGTGCCATCGTGCTCTTGATTGGCATCGGCGCCAGCGCGGCATCACAGCTGTGCACGAGCCCTAATAACACTCCCTACGTGACCACGAAGGTCACCGGCAACTACTACGTCTCGACCGACGAGTGGGGGTCCGGTGCGCCGCTGTGCGTGGCGACAGATGGTGGTCCCGATTTCACCGTGTCCCAATCGGCCATCTCTGGCTCTTCAGTCGGCGGTTACCCCAACATCGGGACCACGTTGTCCACCTCCGGCCTGCCCGTCCAGCTGTCCGCCATGGGTGATCCCACGACGAACTGGTCCACGACGGCGGCCCCCTTGGGAAAGTACGACACGGCCTATGACCTCGCCTACAGCATATCCGCCACCTCCCGCTCCTGGACTGGTGGCGCCGAGGTGATGGTCTGGCTCAACAGCTCAGGCAACCCCTATCCCGCGGGCCAGGTCGTCGCCTCGGGCGTGTCGATCGGCGGCGCCAGCTACAACGTTCGCGTCGGCATCACTTCAGGGTTGACCAGCCATACCATTGTGACCTTCGTCCGGGTCGCGAGCACGACCTCGGTAACGGGGCTGGACCTGGGTGCGATCTCCCGCGCCGCGGCAACTTACGGTAACTTCCCGACATCCCTCTACCTCTACTCGGTGCAGGCGGGATTCGAGATCTGGCAAGGCGGCGCTGGGCTGGGCACCACCTCGTTCAGCTACCACAGCTAGCCCACGCCGTGCACACGGCACCGGGAAAGAAGTCCACAAGGCAGCGCCTCCTTGTCTCAGGTGATCCACCGGGGCAGGGAGGCGCTGCTTTGCCGCAACGTGCAACAGCGGAGAGCACGTGGGGTCTGTTCAGCGCTCGTAGACAGCGACGTCACGAATCCGGAGGGTACCCATGGATGAGGTGTTCGCCATGGGAGTCACACAGGAGCATTGGCTGTTAGGAAAAGCGCCACCGATCGCGAGATCAAAGATAATCATAAAGCCGTGGTCAATTGCGGTATTCCAGGCTTCCGAGCCTACCTCATGCTCGCTGACGCTGAAGAACTCCCGATGATCGAGATACCAGCGGATCGGCTCGTCAGCAGTATTGCGCCGGTCAATGATCACACCGTAGGTGTGATACCCGGTCTGGCATCCGCGACAGCGCTGTAGTCCGCTCGCCCGGCCGCGGTGCTCATGACATGGCCCGAATGTGCCGTCAGCATTGATCTTTGTCAGGTTACCGCAGTGCAGCGCGCCGGAGTGCTCGCTGATGGCGTTCACGTCCTCCATGATGTCGATCTCGCCGTGGGCCGGCCACGAGCCGCGGCCGAGCATCCAGAACGCGGGCCAGTAGCCACGCCCGTTTGCAACGTCGGGCTGCCGGAGCGACGCGATGACCCGGAGTTCACCCCCAGCCGGCGGGGTAAATGCGCGCACGGTCTGGATTCGTCCGGAGGTCCATTCACCGCCCTGGTGTATGGCGGTGATGTTTAGGTCACCATCCCCGTCAAGATAAACGTTCTTCGGGGAATATGTCATGACCTCAACTTCATCACTACCAATGATCGTCTTACGGATCTGGTAGCGCCAGTAACGTCTGTTGATCCAGTGACCGGTGGGGCCATCGAAGTTGCTGACCAGACCTCTTCCCAGCCACCGTGATCATTCGCCTGGGTCAGGCGACCATAGGCCAGCCCGGCCAGTCCTGCCGCCAGAAGAAATCCTGCGGTGACCAGCTTGCGTAGCCTGCTTGTATGCGCGGCCATTCTGCCTCCGGAAATGCATGGTCACGGGCCTGATGTCTTGCGCCAGACTGGGTCGGCCGCAAAGGGTCGCGGTGTGCCATGCGCGCGCTTGAGCAAGAATCGTGATTGCCCCTAGGCGGCACGCGCAAGGTATGCAGGGAGAATGACGCGGTGCCAGGGAAGGGTCACGCCGCGTCTCTGCCGGGGAAGACCACCCGGGCGACTGCTGCGAGGTACACCAGGCCCAGTAGTCCGGCTGCCACGAAGCGGGGGAATCCGACTGCGTCAGGCGCCATACGACGAGGCTGACCCACGTGAGCGCAAGGGTGCCGTTCCAGGCACAGACAGCCCTGCGGAATCTCCGGGAAGTGTCCTTAGGGCTGCGCGACGGTTCCCAGGACATGACCCTTCCCCAGCTGTAATCCCAGATGGCGATGGCCTGCGCCCAGCCAACCGCAATGGAGAGCGGCCACGTGTGGAAAGACCAGCGGGCGTTGTGCCACAGAGGGTACAGGATTAGGCCTGTTATAAGCACCGGGATAAGCGGCAGGCAGTTCCGGAGCTACTTGGTCAGGTGCGAATACCAGCAGGGTGAGCGGCATGAGCGGCAATACGATGGTACGGATAGCGGTTGTAAGGTTCCACAGCCACCCGGCCATCTAGGGGAGTCGTGCCTTCCATGGCATCGGGACACGCCACATGTGATGGGTCCAGATAAGTGAGGTCGCTCCACAACGCCAGCGGTACTGCTGGCGCATGAATGAATCCATCATCGATGGGCACACCCCGGCGGCCAGGCGACCGGCAAATCGACGAGCTGATATCCGGCGTAACGCATGTCCAGGCCGGTATGCGAGTCCTCTGCTTACGGGATCTCAGTGAAGCCCCCGGCGGCCGTGAGCCCGGTCCGCCGGTACACGGCATTGGAGCCGACGCACAGCGCGGACCGAAACGGTCCCTGGAAACCTGCACCGCGCGGTAGAGCCTCAAGCGTGGCACCGGCCGCCCGTTCGACCCAGGTCTGGTTCTTGTTGACTCGGAAGTACTGGGGTGTCTGGACAAGCCCGATCACCGGTCGTCCAAATAAGGAAGGGTTTCGGCCAGGAAGTCCGGGCGCGGGCGGAAGTCTGCGTCGAAGATTACAACGTGCTCACCATAGGTGCGTTCGAGCGCGTACGCGAGGTTGCCTGATTTCTTGTGGTGGCCGACGTTCGGACGGCGCAGATACGTGAGGCCGATCGCCTGGGCGAGCCTGTGGACCTCCGCCTCCCGGGGCCGTCGTCCAGCACGAATGCCTGGGCTTGCCCAGGATAGCTGTCGATAAGGTCACGTACCCCGAGCCATGTGCTGCGCAGAACCGAGATGGGCTCGCCGCAGATGGGCAGGAAAAATCCACAGAAGGGTACGGGCCGGCCGCCATTCCTGCACCTTGCGGACGTGCCGATTACGCCGAAGCTGCGTCCCACGAAGTTCACCGGCAGGCTCAGCGCCTGGTAGGCGAAGTAGATAAAGGTATACATCATGAACGGCCACGCGATCGCGAGGTTGCGCAATTCGAACAGCAACTGGGCCAGCACCACGAACACCAAGCTGATGACGAGCGCAGAGGTCAGGTAGGGAAGGGACCTGCCCATATAGGAGAATTTCTCGGCGTCATCCGGCGCTTCCGGGAGCACCAAGCATCTTGCGGTGCATTCCCACCGCGGTGGCGGTCACCGCTGGCCCGCCCTCGCCTGGATGCGGGCCCAGATCGTGTAATGACTGACTCCGTAGGGCACATGCGCGACAATCCGGTAAGAGTGGTTGCCATTGAGGTCGGCCGCGATGCGGTGATCCAGGCCCTGCGACGAAAGGAATTTCAGGGCGACCAGGCTGAAGTACTCCGCCTTATGAACCGGGCGTAAACCCGAGGGTCGCCTCGGCACCGACATGCACACTGATGCTGTGGCCGGTCGGCAGCATGATCCTTCCGGGTATTCGACCACAACTGCCAGCGTTTGCCGATGGGAAGGTAGTACTCGGGGATTGAACGGAGACTCGACCAGGAAGCGGCCCGGGTGGACCCTCGCCATGTGCCCGAAGACCGTGTCGAACTTTGTCGCGTTCGGCCACTTGAAGAAGGCACTGCTCAACTCCGGCGCCCTCCCGGGCAGGAAGGACAAGGGCCACAGCGCCACATCCCGGTGGCAAGCAGGCTCGACCGGCGCCGGCGGAGCCAGGTGAGCAGCTTATCAGCCGCGTATCCAGCTGCCATCGCGGCGAACCAGGCGCCGAAGTCCAGGTGCTTGTCAAGAGACGTGAGAGTGTGAATCCGTGCCTGCTCGAGCAGGGCCAGGAACGCCGCGGTAGCCAGGACGGCCAGCAGAGCCGTCTGATGCCGCTGCCGCTCTGCGAGAAGACCGACAATCACCGGGCCAAAGCGGCCACCGCGACGGGCGCGGTCCAGGACCAGGAATTGCTCAGCACGTGCAGGACGTCGGTACCCGGTACGCCCGGGTACACAGTGGTCTGCCCGATCCCAGTGACGTGGTCGCCGCCTCCGATCGTCACGAGCAGGATCGCGCCAGCGGTGACATAACCGGCTAGGGCAGCGCCCCGCGAAACTGCTACCTTCCTGGCGACGCACTGCGCCTGTGCGTGGATGATCGCTATCGCGACAACGACGGGATCGAATAGGGCAGATGCGTATGTCGTCGCATTGGCCAGTACAAGAGCTATCGCAGCCCCGGCAATCCATCACGTACTCGTCTCGCCGTTGCCCCGCGTGGACCAGGAGCCACACGGCGAGCGCGATCAAGCGCAGCGACATGGAGTCGTAGGTGGCAAAGGTCCCACCAGCTTGAGCGTGGAGCCCGGCGCCGCCCAGAGCCCGGCCGCGAAGAAGGCCGCGCGCCTGCCGTAGAGCCGCGAGGCCGTCGCCCACAGCAGGGTGGTCGCCGCGAGCATGAACGCGCCGCGACAAGATCCGTGCGCCCGGCCAGGGCAAGGCCACGCTATCCGCGAGCGCGCCAAGCGGCGGATCAAGGACCCGGGGCGCCAGAGAAGTCGGCCGGGAGCGCCGGAACGCTTTTGCCACTCAGCCAGTGAGCCCGCTCCAGGTGACCGGCCCACAGCTAGAGGGCCTCGTCTTGGTCTCCCCCATTGGCGCTGACCAGACGGAAGGACAGCGCCGCCTGGACACACAGGACAACGGCCGGCGGCCAGGCTACGGCCGGTGACCGCGCCGGTCTTCGGCCTGGTCGGCGGTCCGGGCGTCGGCCTGACCCGTTTGACGCTGATCGGCATGAGCGGCGAGGGCTGCGGAATGGGCGTTTCCAGCACTGGCATTGCCGTGCCGTTGCCAACGGGCATACCGTCAGCTGCAACGGGTGAATAGGGGGGCGTTGCCGCTGTTATAACATCCTCGTCCGGATTCCCGAGCCGGCTTCTGAGGAGGCGCACAACCGCAGGCAGCCCGAAAGAGATCCTCTGTGCTCAAGGAGTCCTCTCCTGATATGCGCGACAGACAACTCAGGAACTGCCCCACGGGTGCGGCCCAGTGGCGGTGCCCACTGCTGATCAGCGCTGAAAAAGGACAGTGTTTTAGCTCGTACTGCGGACCTACGGGGTGACGACGGAAAGTTACCATATCAATACGTCGCGTGTTTGACTCGCTGCGCGCCGTCAGTAAATCTCTGGTAAAGCCTCGACTAAAGGCACCTAGCGGTGCTGCCTGTACGACCCGAGCGTCATATAAGGATTACACGAGTCCGGGCACACTGTACCGGAAGAATGGGGTGCTGAGTGAAAGAAGCTGCATGACGGGCATCGAGGGACGGACCTTCGACCCCACGTCACGGTCCGGGGACCCATTGGTCGTATAGCCCACCATGTGCGGTTATTCCCCCAGCAGAACAACGACAAGAGGGACATGGGGTTCGCCGACGAAGCGTTGACCATGCACTGCGGGACGAGAAACTTGCTAGGCAGGGCATGACCAAGAAGTGCTCGTCGCAGAACTCACCACTTCGGCCCTGAGGACATTAACGAGCCCTCTAGAAACCGGAGCGTGGCGAACAAACTCACCTGCCCTGCCGGGCGGTCCACATATACCGTTCGAACGGCGCGGGGCGGAACGTGGCCGCCTCGGTGCAATGCCGTATTCATCACGTCACCGCGAAGGCGCGAGCGTTTCGGGCTGCGGCCCAGAACTGGAGGGGATGCCGTCATCACAGTCGGCCGACCGTCGTGGTGAGCGTGAATAATCAACGAATATCGCCTGGTCGCACGCGTCGACGAGGTTTTCCGCACGCACAGGTGCCGGGACCACGCGCTCGGGCACTTCGCGGTAACGCCTGAGCGTGACACGTGCGAAAACATCGCTC
>CAVQPP010000249.1:0-4712 GCA_963714445.1 uncultured Actinomycetota bacterium | reverse complement strand
ACGCCCTGGCCCGGTCCAGGCTAGCCGTGCCGCAGGACGTGCACCCGTTTGCGCAGGTCTCGAGTGGCCAAGTCTCCGAAGCAACGTTCTCCACACGACACTTTGATCACCCGTCGTCCAGGACGTTTGGCGACTGCGCGTGGTGAGCAACGGTGCCTCGGTTGGCTTCCATGCCGCCTGGTACCCGGCGGCATGGAAGGGGGACACCCGTACCGCGGGGAATTAGCGGCGGAAGCCCGACCCTGCCGTCATAGCTTGATTACTGGGCTTATGTCGCGCTCAGCGCATGATCCCGCGAGAGTCTCGGATAGTTACGGTAGTCAGGGAGGTATATCCAGGTTGGCTCGCCGCCGATGCGACTGATCAAAGTGTAACCATGCGTGTGCTCAACCGTTTGAATTATTACCTTGTCACGCACCGTCTGGCCAGCCCTCCCAACAAGAGTAACCAGCGAAAACCAGTGAGCGCGGATAGCCATTCTGTAACCAACGGGGCCCTCTAGGTAAGTGCACCTCGGCTTGAGCGAGTAGCAGACTAGGCCATCTCCCTCGTCGTGCGTATTTCCACCCCGCCCTGGGATTGGGTACTTGATGTATAGATCATCGAAGTGGTTCCACCACGGAATAGCCAGGTGATCATAATAAAGCGTCGGATCATCCTGCCGTGCGCCCATCAGAAACCGACCATGTTCAAGGTAAGGTTTGAGGAACGCCGCTGCCGCGATTTCTAGCGGACGCGTGGCGTAACTGTTGCCATTTCGCGCCTGAGGTGTACTGTACAGACCCAGAGTCAACGGGATTAGCCCAGCGCAGGTGACAGCTACTGCGGTGTTCGCGATCTTCCACCGGCGATGACATGCTTCTTCTACATAATTGACAACTGCGCCCGCTGCAGCACAGGAGAACCATACGGCAAAATCGTCGTGCTTCCACATCGATTCTGAGCTATGGAGCCGGACCGATTCGAGTGTCACTAGGCTACCAGCCACGATCAGTACAATCAGATAAGCGATCTGATCCCAGTTCTTACGCGCAAGAGCAAACAAGAGGGCCAAGAGACTGACGACAAAAACCGCCCCAATCCAGTGCAGCGACTTGTTAACGATGGCCTCTGGTTGCTGTAGTGGTCCGCCACCCTCCAGTGACTGCAATCGGGAGTTCCTTGCGAAGGTTGTCCACATCGCCCCCCTCACATAGGCCGTCCCGGCGAGAGCTGCTGTAATCAGAACAGCCGTACCGATGGTGGCGCTTAATGCCACTAGTCGGCGGGCAACGGAACGCCACGCATAAGATTCACCTTGCAGCGCAGCCATAGCGATAATTACTGGATCAAAAACTATAGTCGCGTATTTGGTGGCGTTCGCCACAACTACAAGCAATGGGAGTGCGAGTAGCCACGGCGTCTCCCCCGACCTGATCGCGCAGTACGCCGCGACAGTCATGAACATGAGAGACATCACATCGTAGGTGGCGTAGATGCCCAGGTTCTGCGTAAGGGCTAGCCCCGCAAAGAGTCCGGATGCAGTCACCGCCGGCCAATACCCGAATAGTCGTCGAGTCGTTGCGAACAGCATCACGTTCGCCGTCAGCATGAACTCCAAGCTCATGAGACGTACACCCGTGAGCCCACTGACATGATCGACCATGGCAGCAAGGACTGGGAAGATTACGGGTGCACCTGAAAAGTAGGTTTCGTAGTAGGGACTTCCCCCGCCGTGCCAAAACTCGCGAATCAGTTGATGGCCAGCATAGATGTCACGGCCCTCGTCTCCCGAGGGGAACGGCGCCGCATGCCAAAGGAGCCGCGCCGAAAGTGCTACCTGAGCTACTAGAACTATAGTTAGCGGCATCCAGTACAGCAACCGCGACCGAAGGGGCCGCACAGAGGGTAGCGAGAGCGCTGACTGCGGGGCGGTGATAGTGGTCACTTGTGGTCCCTCTGGATTGCGGCAAAGCAACTTGAGATAGCAGCGGCACCTGCACCATGGGCCCAATTACCCGCAGCGTTAGGGGTCGGTCCGCTCTGTTGGGGTGAGAGGTTAATCGACCAAAAGTAGATGCCGCCTAGGTGCGCGGCTACTGCCGCGTGACAGGCCGCAGTGAACCAGCGGGCTTGCACTGATTCGTCAATGGGTCTACCCGGCCACCTGTGCGTGTACGGTGCGGCGAATGCGCCCCGAACGGCGGCAATGCCCACCTCCATCTCTACCGTGCCGGGGGGCAACCGATGGTCGTAGATCTTCCATCCCTGAGTTATGTGCGTGGGGATCCCGGGATAGGCGTCCACACCCTCAGTAAGGCCCTTCCCGCCTGCCCCGCCGAGACTCGAGACCCCCCACCAGTTGGAGTCGAACGCGAGCGTCCCGTGATACACATGCCGCACCGCCGCATCAAGTGGTTCCCACCGGGGTGACTCATACAGGCTGCTCAGCTCAGTGCCGACGACGAACTCCTGCGCACCGGCACGCTGCGCCGCTTTGGCGTAGGGCAACAGGAACCGCCGATAGGACGCGAACCACCGAGCCGGGTTGCGCGGACGCATGTTGCCGCGGAACTGGTAGCCGATACTCGCCTCGTCGAGGAGCGGCCGGAATACTACGTAGAGGCCGTACGCCTCTGCGATCCGGGTGATCACCGCCATCTCATGTGGTGTGGGTGTCGACCCCCTCGTGCTCACGCCCAGGGCATCCAGGCCATTCATGAAGAACGGAAAGGTGATCGAGATCGCGTTCGCATGCAGGTGAAGCGCATACTTCACGACCGCACTCGCAGCGACGGGGATGTCCTGGCCCTGGTAGGTGTACGCATCCACGTCGATGCCCCGCTGCATCCCCCCGCGGGTGGAAGTCAGAGACGGCACTGCGGTGGGTTGCAGCGCACCCAGCTGCGCTGCGGCCGTACAGCCCGCTATCAGCACGCCTAGGGCGCCCGCACCAGCGAAGACCTTTCCAACCAAGTTCACGACGTCCCCCTCGTCTTTCTGATTGTCTTGAAAGCCCGCGGGTCCCCCCGCATCAACGGCACCGCTATCGCCGCGAAGGTCAGCAGCAGGCTCACCGGGACCATCGCGACCGCCAGCGCCCCCGCCAGCAGTCGCGAATCGTCCGGGCGCCGTTCCGCTGCAGCCGAGGCACCGATCCACCCGCACGCGAAAAAAACTCCAGCCCAGGCGATCACCGACAACTTCGCGTAGTCGAATACAGGTGAGGTCTCAGGAATTGCGCCTGAGAGCCGCAGGTACAGGCCTGTGGCTGAGCACACCAGCGCCAGCACCCCGGCCACGTACTTCCCGGCCACCATCAGGGAGCCCAGCGGCGGCAGCGCCTCGCGGTGCCGCATGGCATGGATGTCACCCCACAGCCACCGCTCCCTCTGCGTGATGAAGTCCCGTATCGACCAGGGCGACGTCACCTCGGCGTACTCGTGGAACCAGCCCCACGACAGCCCGGCCCGGGCCGCCTTGTGGCCGAACACCAGGTCCTCGGAGGCGATCACCGGCCAGTCCCAGGTGACCACGGCTTCCGCCCGGCCGGTCACCACCATTCCCTCGCCGTGCACATGCAGTGGGCGGCGGAAGATCCCCTGGAACACCGAGCAGTAAACCAGGCACGCGTGGGTGCGGATGTCGTCCGCGTGTGAGGTGAAGAAGTGCCCCCAAGGCCGCAACCCGTACCCGGTCCGCGGCGTCACGATCCCCTCACAGATGTCGTAGTCCGCGGCGAACGCCCGCTCGATGTACCCCTTCGTCAGCGTCACGTCGTCGTCGTTGAAGATGACCTTCACGTTGGAGCGGCCATAACCGAGCGACTCCCGAACCTGCCGGGAGTACTCCAGCGCGCGAGCCTTGTGCGCCGACCTCGCGGTGAATCCCTCGGGGACGACCAGGACGCGGTCAGCTTGCGGGTAGTCGGTGCGGTGACCCGGCTCAAGAACCACCCAGATCTGGTAGTCCATGGACAGGCGATAGGAACGGATCTGGGCGATGATTTCGCTGACCCGGTCGTACTCCGCGCCCTTCGTGGTGACCTGGATGATCGCGTGCTGGAATTTCCCTTCCGGGGCCACCCGGAATCGCCACCGGAACCATGCCTGGCCGACCGCCAGCAGTGCCAGTTCCAGCATCGGCATCATCCATGCCGCATACACCAGCCACCGGGCCGGCGGCCACTCCGTCACCAGCACACCCGAACCGATGATCCCGGCAACAACAAGAACGCCGGGGATAGATACCTTCGGCCGGTGCCTGCGCTGGCCTTTCCTGCGTATGGGCGCCGGCGCAGTGGCGATCCCCGCCTGCACCGCAGTTGACGCGGGCAGGCCCGCTTCCCATCGGTCCGAGAACGGGGGTTCCGTTCGCGGATTCAAGTCAGATGACGTTTCCTCGGACACCTTTGACCCGTGCCTCTCCCGGGTGGGTTGAAAAGGGATTACTACGGCGTTCCGTAAACAGGATGTGACACTTCGTACGCATAACTCGACATGGGCGACTGCACCTGATGCGCCTGCAGAGTTAGTTCCTCCTGGGAACTTGTGTGGTCAAACTCCCGGCGCATCCCCCGTAAGTCATGGGGGAGCGGCATGTAGGACGCGCGAGGGCGACAACATGATTACACAGAGTTTCATCATGTCAGCGCACCGTTACGATTTTGAGTCAAAACGAACTGCTGCTGGCGGCGCGGGGACCACCCGCTCGGCACGCCTGATTGCGACTCG
>CAVQPP010000248.1:0-3928 GCA_963714445.1 uncultured Actinomycetota bacterium | reverse complement strand
GCCCTGGCCGGCGCGAGTCCCGTGACACGCGCGGTCAGCGGCCGCCGGGGGTGAGCAGGCCGCGGTCGAAGGCGGCCGCGACGGCGGCGGCCCGGTCGTTGACGCCGAGCTTGGCGTAGATGTGCATGAGGTGCGTCTTCACCGTGGCCTCGCTGATGAACAGCCGCGCGGCGGCCTCCCGGTTCCCGGCGCCGCGGGCCACCAGGCCCAGCACCTCCAGCTCCCGCTGGCTCAGCGGCTCGCTGGCCGCCACCGGCGCCCGCACCCGGCCCACCAGCCGGGAGGCCACGGTGGGCGAGAGCACCGAGTCTCCCCTGGCCGCGGCGCGGACGCCGCGCAGCAGCTCGTCCGGGGGCGCGTCCTTGAGCAGGTAGCCGGTCGCGCCCGCCTCGATCGCGGCGAGCACGTCGCTGTCGGTGTCGTACGTGGTGAGCACCAGGATCCTGGCCTCCAGCTTGCGCTCGGCCATCTGGCTGATCGCGCTGACCCCGTCGCCGCCTGGCATCCGCAGGTCCATCAGCACGACGTCGGGGCGCAGGGCCATCGCCCTGGCCACCGCGGTCGACGCCGTCGGGCGCCTCGCCGACCACCTCGAACTCGTCGTTGCCGGCGAACATCCCGCGCAGCCCGTCGCGGACTACCGGGTGGTCGTCCACGATCAGCAGCCGGATCGGCCCGCCATCCCGGCCGCCGCCGGGCCCGGTCTCAGCCATCGGCGGCCTGGATCCCGATCGCCGGGACGCTCGCGCAGATCGCGGTGCCGCCCCCGGGCTCGGACTCGATCGCCAGCGTCCCCGCGACGTTGCCGAGCCGCTGCCGCATCGCGGTGAGCCCGAAGCCGTCGCGGCCGCCAGCGGCGTCCGCGGACGGGCAGAAGCCGCGCCCGTCGTCTCGCACGTCCAGAGTCACCACGTCCTCCATGTACGACAACGTCAGCGCCACCCGGGACGCGCCGGCGTGCTTGCCCACGTTGGCCAGCGCTTCCTGCGCGGCGCGCAGCAGCGTGACCTCGATCTCCGGGTGCAGCGGCCGGGCCTCGCCGGTGGTGGCCACCTCGGTCTTCACGTCGCTGATCGCCGACCAGCGGGTGGCGACCTCGGCCAGGGCGTCGGGCAGCCTGGCGTCCTCCAGCAGCCGGGGGCGCATCGCGCTGACCGACCTGCGGGCCTCGGCCAGGCTGTCGCGGGCCAGCCGGGCCGCGGTTTCCAGGTGCCGCTGCCCGTCGGCCTGCTGCCCGTCGTCCTGCTGCCCGGCCGCCTGCTGCCCGGCCGCCTGGTGCGCCGCCTGCAGCTGGGTGATGATGCCGGCCAGGCCCTGGGCCAGCGTGTCATGGATCTCCCCGGCCATCCGCTGGCGCTCGGCCGCGATGCCGGCCTTCTCCGGGCCTGCGCCAGCAGCTGGGCCTGCAGCCCGGCCTTCTCCGCCAGCGTCTCCTCCAGCCGCCGGTTCGTCTCGGCCAGCTCGGCGATGATCAGCTTGCGCTTCTTGTTCTGCTCCTCGCCCTTCTCCCCGATCAGGCCGAAGCCGACGTACAGCGCGCCCTGGAACAGCGCCAGCACGGCGATGATGGCGTAGCTGCCCGGGTCCGCCCACTTGACGCCGCCGGCCTGCGCGGTGGAGATCAGTATGGCGGCGGCGAGCACCCCGACGTAACGCCAGAAGCCGCGGAACAGTGCGAGCCCGTGCAGCGCCACGGTGAACGAGAAGAACGCGAACCACGGGCTCCTGGTCAGCAGCAGCGCGGCCACGGCGATCAGGCCCAGGAGGTAGGTCACCATGAGCGCCTGCCGCTGCCGCCAGTGCGGGCGGCGCACCAGCCACCACGTCATCCAGGCGGCGGCCAGGACGGCCAGCGCCGCGGTGGACCACGCCTTCCCGGCCGGCTGCGGCTGCCAGGCTCAGGCCCAGCGAGGCCGCCAGCAGCACATACGGGGCGATCTTGCCGATGAGCTCCAGCCGCTGATCCCAGGACTCGAGGTGCTGTCGGGCGGCTGCGCCGCCGCCCGACCCGTCTGGCTCACCCGGCCCGTCCGGCTCACCTGGCCTGCCTCGCTCACCGGCCCGGCCTCATTCCCAGCGGAAGAACCTGGCCGCGGCCAGCCCGGCGACGATGGCCCATGCCGCCATTATGCCCAGGTAGAGCGGCCGGGGGTCCTGCCCCATCCAGGTCTGCCTGACCGCGTGCAGGGCGGCGCCGAGCGGCGAGTAATCCCCGATGACCTGCAGCGTGTGCGACATCTGGTCGGTCGGGTAGTACACCCCGGCCAGGAACATGTTGGGGAAGAACAGCAGCCAGCCGATGCCCGTCGCGCTGCGGCTCGTCGGCGCGACCGCGGCGACGAACATGCCCAGCGCGAACAGCGCGGCCACGCCGAGGCCGACGGACAGCACGAACCAGCCGAGCCGCACTGGCAGCGGAACGTGAAAAGCCAGGCGGCTGACGGTGATCACCAGCGTGACGGAGACCAGCACGGTGGCCAGCCACACCATCAGCTTGGCCGTCAGCAGCGTCAGCGGGCGCACCGGCGTACGCCGCCCAGCTGGTGCAGGAATCCCCGCTCTCGGTAGGTGCCCAGCACCGACGGGATCCCGCTCAGGCCAAGCATCACGATCACGATCGCGACGCCGAGCGACGCGATGTACTCGGTGCCGATCTGGCCGCTCAGCGACTTGTCCGGCTTGCCGAAGCCGGGGATCAGCCCGAAGCCGACGACGAGCGCGACGGGAATGCCCAGCAGCGCCGCGACCCCTGCCCGCTCGCGCAGGAACAGCTTGGTTTCCACGAAGGCGAGCCTTCCGAACCCTGTCATTTCCTCAGACCTCCAGCGTGCGCCCGGTCAGGGCCACGTATGCCTCGTCGAGCGTGCGTCCTTCGATCCGCAGGTCGGCCACCAGCACCCGCCGTCGCGCGAGCTCGCTGGTCACGGCGCTGGCGAAGTCGCCTGTCCCGGTGACCACGACCCGGCCGCCCTCCCGGCGCACCCCGGTGACACCCGGCAGAGCGCCCAGCACCGCCTCGTCCAGCTCGCCGGTGGCGCGGAACAGCAACCGGTAGGCGGTCGCCGCGGCATCGATCAGCCCGGCCGGGCTGTCCAGCGCCACGATCCGCCCCCGGTCGAAGATCGCGACCCTGTCGCACAGCTCCTCGGCCTCGTCCATGAAGTGGCTGACCAGCACGACCGTCACGCCGGAGTCCCGGATTTGCTCGACCAGGCCCCAGGTCAGGCGGCGCGCCTGCGGGTCGAGCCCGGAGGTCAGCTCGTCGAGGAACACCAGTTCGGGCTGGCCGACCAGGGCGAGCGCGATGAACAGCCGCTGCTTCTGGCCGCCGGACAGCTTGCTGACCATCGCGTTGCGCTTGCCCGCCAGCCCCACGGCTCAGCAGCCTGGTCCAACTGGCTGGCCGTTGTAGAGGGAGGTTACAGGTCGAGCGCCTCCCAGACCCAGCTTGTCCTGCAGCTGGGCGGCCTGCGGCTGCACGCCCACCCGCTCGCGCAGCGCGCGCCCGTCACGCTGCGGGTCCAGCCCGAGCACCCGGACGCGGCCCGAGTCAGGAACCTGCGCAGACCAGCCCTGCATCCGACGGGCCCGTCGGCGTGCCAGCGCCGTCGGGTCTTAGAATTTCATGTATTCGCCCTGCCCTGATGGTGACGAGAACCCCGTCGAAGCGCCAGCCCGCTCCCCAAGGCCCCGCGAGGTTACGGACCTCGACGACAGCGATCGGCTCCTCCGGCGTCCGCGACCGTGGCCGGTTCTCCGGCCACCCTTCGAGCATCGCGGCCGGGATGGTGCCGGCGGATCGGCCGTCCGGCCAGACCTGGCCCGCGGCGCGGCGGATGCGCCGGTCAACCAGATGGTGGATGCGGGTCAGCCGGCCTGCCAGCCGCCCGGGTCCGGCTGAGCGGCGGCTGAGCCGCCGGCCTGATAG
>CAVQPP010000247.1:0-12232 GCA_963714445.1 uncultured Actinomycetota bacterium | reverse complement strand
CAAGCCGACGGCTGGGGCGAGCCAGTCGTCTGGCTGCGTCAAGCCGAGCACCACTTCCACCAAGAGGACGTACCCGCAGTAGCAGGAGCCTGCCGCGCCGCCCTACGCCGCCTAGGCGCCCCCGTCCACCAGCACCGCGCCGGCACGGACCGCATCCCCGAAGAACTCCTCGCACAGGGCGTCACGGTCCGCGAGTACGAGGTATTCGTGCTCCTCGCCGACCGCCTGGGCAACAAGGACATCGCCGAGCGCCTGTTCATCTCCCCGCGCACAGTCGAGAAGCACATAGCCAGCCTCATCACCAAGACCGGCCACTCCAACCGCGCCGGCCTCTGCGCGTGGTCCGCGTCCCTGAACTCAAGGGTCAGGGGTTGAACGGCACCTTCACCGCGCCGTCCAACCCGCCACCCAGGGCCCAGTAGAGCAAGCCGTCCTCGGCCTACTCACAACGTCCTGACCTACGCCACCTTCTCACTCACCTTCGCGAGCACCGGCTGACGCGTCCGGAACGCCTCCTCCACGATGTCCGCGGACCGGCTAACCGCGTCCATCCCCCGGATCACGTCCTGATACCTACGAGCGTTGTCCCGATACGACGGGTTCGACAGCACGGTCTCCACCGCCGTCCGCAGCCGCCGCACGTTCAACCGATTGATCGGCACGAACTCAGCAACGCCGTGGTACTTCCCACGCGCCGCAACCCCCGGGTTGTCGAACGTCACCGGAATCAGCACCATCGGCACGCCGTACTCCAACGACTGCGTCAGGGTGTTCCCACCGCCCGGCCCGATGTACAACGACGCCCGCTTGAACAGCTCCAACTGCGGCGCATAGTCCACGATCACCGGATTGCCCGGGAAGTCAGTCGGAATCCGCGCCCCCTTGTGCCCCAACGTAATGACAAGCTGCACATCAAGCGTCGAACAAGCCTCGGCAATGATCCGGAAAACCCGCTCACTGCGGTTCTGCAACGTGCCCATCGACGCGTACACCATCGGCCGGCCATCCAGCCGCTCCCACGGGAACGGAATCGGCCCGGTGCCCTCGTCCTCGTGCAGCGGACCGGTGTGGTGCAGGACCGCCGGCGAGTACTCGCTGCGCGGGAAGTCGAACGACGCGGGAACCTGCGCGATCTGCGCGAGCTCAGAGAACGAATTGTCCGTCAGTACGCGCCCCAAGCCCCACTTCCTGCGCTGCCGGTTGGCCTCCTTCGGCAACGGAGCCTGAACCAGGTACCCCACCGCGTACCCGATCCGATTGCGCACCTTCGCCGGGGTCGCCTCATCGGCGACCCAAGTCATCGCCCACGGCGGCACGCTCGGGTCGTAGTTCAGCGGCAGCAGGCTGCACACGCTGACGAACGGCAGGCCCAACAGCTCCGCCGCCGCGCCCCCCATCGGCGAGATCTGGTCGACGACAAGCGCCTCGACGCCCTTACTCTTCAGCGCGCCGATCAAGTCGCGCCCCTGCGCCTCGCATTGCTTGGCCAGATCCTTCAGGATGAACCGCATAGCCCGCATGCCGTTCAGCTTCCCCTGGGTATCAGTGAACTTCTCCAGGGAGCCAACCGGGAACTCGCGGGCCCCCACCGTGATGAACTCGAGGCCACCGTCGACGACCTCCTGCTCAGCGTCAGGAGTCGAAATCACCGAAGCCCGGTGCCCGCGGCGCTGAAGCTCGCGCCCGAGCGCAATCATAGGGCTGATGTGCCCGGTATAAGGGGGAGCGATCAGACCGATATGAGACATGGAATCCTCCACGGGCAAGACGAGTCAGCGCGCAAGGGTCGAGGACATCGTCCCCGCCAGCCCCCCGCCCCGACTCCCTCCAAATTGCCCTGTCTCAAGCTCACGCCCAGCTCAACCGCCTGCCTCATTAGCATCAAATGATAACTAAGAGATTGGTGGCATCGGATGATACCATGTCGTACATGGCCGACCCGACGCCCCCCGCCGCCCCCAACGCCGCAGCCACCGGCACCGGCTCTTCCACCGGGCCGCAGCGGCGGATGCCCGCGCACCAACGGCAGCAGCAGATCCTGGAAGCCGCAGTCGAGGCGTTCGCGGAATACGGCTACGCCGGCTCAACCACGGACCAGATCGCGCGCATCGCCGGCGTCTCGCAGCCCTACGTCGTCCGCATGTTCGGCGGAAAGCACGCACTCTTCATCGCCGCGCACAACTATGTAGTCGACCGGATCGAGACGGCCTTCCGCGAAGCAGTCGAGAAGCGCGACGAATCGGTCTCCCCGATGGACGCACTCGGACTGGCCTACCTAGACCTGATTCCCGACCGCAACCTGCTGCGGATGCTGCAGCACAGCTTCACGATGGGCGCCGACCCCCAATTCGGCCCGCCGGTCCGCGACTGCCTGGTGCGCATTTACCGCCTAGTGCGCGAACTAACCGGCGCCACCGCCGAAGAAGCCAACGCCTTCGTAGCGCACGGCCTCCTAATCAACACCCTGGTGACTGTCCAACTCCCCGAGATCGCCGACTCCGACCCCTATGCCGCCGAGTTCGTCAAGGCCGCCATGGGCGACCCCGTCCCCGGCACCACCAGAACCTGACGGACGGCACCACCACTACCTGACGAAAACCATCACGCCGCCACCGGGCAATCCGTACACTTCGGACGCTCAATGACGGCGCGCCACCTCGTCTGATCATCTATCCCGATTATCGGTTGTTTCGCTTAGCCCACTGCGAGCTCGATGAGTCGGCATAGGCGCACTACCTCGTCGGCGGTGATGCCGGTGCCGGTCGGCAGTTGCAGGATTCGGCCGGACAGCGCCTCGGTACGCGTCAGGGGTCGGCGGACGTGCCGCTGCGGGTTGTCGCGGTACGGACCCAGTCGGTGGCAGCCGGGGTAGAAGTGCTTGCGGACCAGGACATTCTCGGCTGTGAGCAGCGCGGCTAGCTCGTCGCGGTTCATGCCTGCCTCGCCGGGGTCTACCTCGATGACCGCGAACTGGTGGTTGCTCTCCTCGCCGTCTCCCGGCCGGCGCAGATGCACGCCGGGGACGTCAGCCAGGCGCTCGGCATAGAGGAGGTGGTGCGCGCGGTTGAGCTGGGCGATCTCCGGTAGGTCCTCTAGCGAGGTCAGGCCCATCGCCGCGCACGCCTCCGGCATCTTGGCGTTGATGCCAGCCTCGGCGACGTCGCCGTCCGGGGTGAAGCCGAAGTAGTGCAGCGAACGCACCCTCTCAGCCAGCGCGGTGTTGTGCGTGGTGACCGTGCCGCCCTCGAAGGCGTTGACGAATTTGGTCGCATGGAAGCTGAACACCTCCGCGTCGCCGAAGCCGCCTAGCGGCTTGCCGTTCACCGCGCAGCCGTACGCGTGTGCGCCGTCGTATAGCAGCGTCAGACCTCTGTCGGCGGCTAGCGCCGGGAGGACGTCCACCGCGCACGGGCGGCCCCAGACGTGCACGCCGATGATGGCGCTCGTCTCCGGGGTGATCAGCTTCTCCACCTCGGCGGGGTCTAGGTTCGCCGTCTCCTCGTCGATGTCGCAGAACACTGGCGTCACGCCGAGCCACTGGAGGGCGTGCGGCGTCGCGACATAAGTGAAGGAGGGGAGGATCACCTCACCGCGCAGGCCGCACGCCCGGACCAGTATTTCCAGCGCCGACGTGGCGCTGCTCATGGCGACGCAGTGTTCGGTGCCCGCGGCCTCGGCGACCCGGGATTCGAACTCCTTGACCAGCGGGCCGAAGTTGGTCAGCCAGCGGCGGTCCAGGGCTTCGCCGATCCGCTTGAGTACGCGGTCGGGGTTGAGGACGTTCGGGCGTCCGACGTGTAGGGGCTGCTCGAACTCTGGGCGGCCACCGTTGATGGCGAGGTCGGCGCGGCTGGTCTTGGTCACAGAGGCCTCGGTCACAGTGTGCTCAGTCACCGCAGGCCCCGGGCGGCCAGGAAGTCGTGTACTGATTCGGCGATGTAGTCGATCATCGCGGTGGTCAGTCCGGGGTAGACGCCGACCCAGAGGGTGCGCTCGGTGATCACGTCGCTGTTGGCCAGGTCGCCGCCGCCGACGCGGTAGTCGACGCCCTGGTACGCCGGGTGCCGGGTCAGGTTGCCGGCGAACAGCAGGCGCGTGCCGATCTTCCGGCTCTCCAGGAACGCGACCAAGTCGGCGCGCTCGAACGGCGCGTCGGGCTGGATCGTCATGATGAAGCCGAACCACGAGGGCTCGGCGCCCTCGGTCGCCTCCGGCAGCAGCAGCCACGGCTGCTCGCCGATCTGGTCGCGCAGGCGCTGCCAGTTCTCCCGCCGCCGCCGGATGAACTCGGGCAGCTGTCGCAGCTGGCTGACGCCGAGCGCGGCCTGGATGTCAGTGCTCTTCAGGTTGTAGCCGATGTGCGAGAACGTGTACTTGTGGTCGTAGCCGGCCGGCAGCGTGCCGAGCTGGTAGCCGAAGCGCTTGTGGCACGTGTCGCTCTCCCCCGGCTCGCACCAGCAGTCCCGGCCCCAGTCGCGCAGCGACTCGACGATCAGCGCGAGCTGCAGGTTGTTGGTCAGTACGCAGCCGCCCTCGCCGGTGGTGATGTGGTGCGCGGGGTAGAAGCTGACCGTCGCCAGGTCGCCGAAGCCTCCGGTGACGCGGCCCTGATACGTCGAGCCGACGGCGTCGCAATTGTCTTCGATGAGGAACAGGTCGTGGTCGGCGGCGAGCTGCGCCATCTCAGCGACCTGAAACGGGTTCCCGAGCGTGTGCGCGAGGATGATCGCGCGAGTGCGCGGTCCGATCGCCTCGGCGACCCGCTCGACGGTGGTGTTGTACGTGCCGAGTTCCACGTCCACGAAGACCGGCCGCAACTGGTTCTGCACGATCGGATTCACCGTCGTCGGGAACCCGGCGGCGGCCGTGACGACCTCGTCGCCGGGCTTGAGCCGCAAGTCGCCGAGCCGCGGCGAGGTGAGGGAGGCGATGGCCAGCAGGTTGGCCGAGGAGCCCGAGTTGGTCAGATGCGCCTTTCGAAGGCCCAGGAACCGCGCGAATTCGCGCTCGAAGGTCTTGGAGTGCCGTCCGGCCGCGATGCGCATGTCGAGGGCCGCCTCGACCAGCGCGACACGGTCCTCCTCGACGAGTACCGCGCCGGAGGGCAGAATCGGGGTCACGCCGGGTTCGAAGGCCCGCTCAGGCGCGGCGGCCTGGTGGTACTTGCGGACCAACTCAAGGATCTGGTTGCGTTCTTGCTCAGACATCCGCTCTCCCCGGTGCGACGGGCCGACCATGGTGTCCCTCGCCCGTCACCATAACCGCGCCCGTCCGGGCGGCTCTTCTCTGAACGTGCCGTGGGCAGGCAATCGGCGCCCGCAGCGATCCTGGCCAGGGGAAGCAGGATCGTTACGGGCGCCGATGGGATCAGTTGCCTGATGAACCCGGCGGAGTTATCAGTTATCTGATCAGTGTGGGGTTTGGCCGGGTGGGGTTGCTACTGAGCAGCGGGTAGCGAGTCACGTTCTGGCGCGACGCTCGGTCCGGACGGCGGCTCCGACTCAGCGTCCGACTCGGACACTCCGATCTTGCGGTACGCCCGCCGCAGCAGACCGGGAGCCCACCAGTTCGCCTCGCCGCCGATCCGCATCACGGCCGGCACCAGCAGGCCGCGCACGATCGTGGAGTCGACGATCACCGCCAGCGCGAGCCCGATGCCGAACATCTTGATGAACGAGATCGAACTCGTGCCGATCAGGCCGAATACGACCGCGACGATGCCGGCCGCCGCGGTGACCACCGGGCCGGTACGTTGCAGGCCCAGCGCGACCGAGTGCGCGTTGTCGCGGCCGGCGTCGTGCTCCTCCTTGATCCGGGAGAGCAGGAACACCTGGTAGTCCATGGAAAGCCCGAACGCGCCGCAGAACATCAGGATCGGCATGGTCGTGTCGAGCGTCCCACTGCTGACGAAGTTGCCGACGAGCCAGTGCAAGTGCCCTTGCTGGAACACGTACACCATCGCGCCGAACATCGCGGTGAGCGAGAACAGGCTCAGCACGATCGCCTGCAGCGGTAGCAGGACGCTGCCGGTGAACAGGAACAGCAGGATCAGCATCGTCGCCGCGATCCACGCCACCGCGATCCACATCCGGCCGCCGAGCGAGTGCTCGGTGTCGACGAGGTCGGCCGACGGTCCGCCGATCAGCACACTGAACGGCGCCGACACCGCGCGGACCTGGTTGGTCAGGTGCTCCCCCGCGCTGGAGTACGGCTCGACCGCCGGGACCACCGACAGCCAGGTGCCCGCGCCGCCGTTCGGATCAACGAACTGACGGCTCTGCGGCGAGGGCGGCGCGACCTGCTGGCCGTTCACGTAGCTGCCGCTCGCCGCGTCGACGCGCACGACTCCGGAAACCCGCGAGAGCGCGGCCGCGTAGTCGCCGACCTGCGTCTGGACCTGCGACGGGGTCGCGGTCGGCGCGACGACCTCGAGCGCGGCCTGCGCCTGGGAGTCGAAGTCCTTGCGGATCGTGTCCGCGGTCACGTGAGCTGCGGCGCTCGGCGGAAGCACACGGTCGTCGGACAGTCCGAAGTGCACGGACAGGAACGGCGCACCGAGAGCGAGCAACGCGACAAGCACCGTCAGGCCCACCGCGACGGGACGGCGCATGACGCCGGTCGCCAGGCGGTACCAGAACCCTGTCTCGGGTACGACCGGCTTGGCCTTCCAGATCGCCAGCTTGTCGACCCGCGTGCCCAACACGGCCAGCAGCGCGGGCAGCACGATCATGGCCGCCAGCACCGTAAGCAGCACAACGGACACACCGGCGTACGCGAACGAGCGCAGCGCGCCGAGCGGGAAGACCAGCATCGCGGCCAGCGCGAGCGACACGGTCAGCCCGGAGAACGCCACGGTCTTGCCGGCCGTCCGCATCGTGGTGACCAGCGCGGTCCGTGGATCGCGCCCCGAGTGCAGTTCCTCGCGATATCGGGTGAGCATGAACAGGCTGTAGTCGACCGCCAGGCTCATGCCCAGACCGGTCGTCAGGTTCAGCGCGAAGATCGAGACCGACGTGAAGCTCACGATGATGCGCAGCACGAGGAACGTGCCCACGACGGAGAACCCGCCGAGGATCAGCGGCAGCATCGCGGCCACCAGACCGCGGAAGACCAGCACGAGCAGGATCAACGTGATCGGGAAGGCGATCGCCTCAGCCCGGATCAGATCATTCGTGGTCTGAGTATTCGCCTCGTTGTCGACCGCGCTGCTGCCGCCGACCTGCACCGACAGCTCGCCGGACTTGCCCGCGAACGCCGTTGCCAGGGAACTGACCTTCTTGCCCACCTGATCGTCGGTGCCGGTGATGTGCGCGATCACCAGCGCCTCGTTGCCGTTGCCGCTGCGCAGGCTCGACGCGGGCGTCGTCCAGTACGAGGCCACGTCGGCCACACCGGGCTGGGCCGCGAGCTTGTGAGTGAGCGCCAAGCCGTCCTGCTTGGCGGCCGGCGAGTCGACGCCGCCGGAACCGGGCGGCACGGTGGCCAGCAGCAGGAAGTTGGACTGGCCGACGCCGAACTTGCCGGCGAGCAGCGATTCGGCCTTCGTCGACTGAGCGGAGGAGTCGGTGAACCCGCTGGTCGAGAGCTTCGCCACCGCCGAAACGCCGAACACCGCCGAGAAAACGGCGAAGGCGATCGAGGCGAACACGACCATTCGTCGGTGCGCGAACAGCCAGCCTCCCAGCCGTCCCAGCAACCCCGTCATTACCCTGTTCCTTCCCGGTCGTGGAAGTAGACAAGACGTTCTAAGCATCGAATGATAACTAAGGAAACCGTATAGCATCCGCTGATTACATGTCAACGGCGGCCAGGGAATAGAGGGAACGCACCGATCGCCCGAGCGCACGCGCACCCGGGTCAGCCCTCATACATACATCTGCCCGAAAATACGAGCCCTGGAACCCGTTCGGTGCAGGTCAGCCAGATGTTCAGCTCAACGTCACGCCAACGTCGCCCCGCCGCGAACCAACTCAGCGAACGCCAAGTATCAGCCCACTGTCTCGTCAGTGGCCTCGTCACGCATGCGCTGGCCGGACTTCGGGTCGGGCAACGGCCGCAGCGGCTCACGTACACCGGCGCCCCCGCCACCACCCCCACGCTCGATCCACAGCTTCACGCCCGAACCGCGCGGCACCTTGGCACCGGATTCAGGACTCTGATCCGCGACGACGCCGTCCGGCCAGCCGAGCGCGCCCAGCGGCGGGCCGTCCGGGTCGGGGCTCTCGGCGACCAGTCCCTTCTCGTACAGGATCTTGCGCGCCACCTCGTAGCTCATGCCGATCACGTTCGGTACCACGATCGTCGAGCGCCGTCGCCACTCCCGCGCCGCCCGCTCAAGTCCCTCGTCAGACCGCGCACTCGCGGACTCGTCGACGTCCCGCCAACGCTCCCACGCGGACTGCCGCGTGACGCCCAGCTTGACCGCGATCTCCGCCCACGACCTGCCGTTGCGGCGCGCGGTGCGCACCGCCTCGAACTCGACCTGATCGAGCAGGCGGCGTACCAGACCACTGTCTTCCAGCGCCCGCAATGCGCGCTGGCCGTCCCCCGGATCCCCCGGCAGCGGCGACGACGCGCCCTGATACCAGCCCTCCAGCCGGCTCCACGCCTGCTGGCCTTCGTCCCACGGTCCCCGCGTCTCGCCCATAGCCGTCAGGATAGCCTGACATGCCGAGCCAAGGAAGGCTTCGCGCACACCGCCGCCCGCTCGCCCGGAACGCCCATCCCCACCTCCCCGCCACCTCTCTTGACGGTCGCCCAACGAGTCAGTACTGTGACCTGGATCTTTCGTTAATCAACTTTACTAACTCGAGAGCGACGCCGGTACAAAGGAGCACGGTCGTGAGATCCGACTTAGCTAGACGCCTATCCGGGAAGAAAGTCCGTACCGCTCTCGCCGCTGTCGCGTGTGGCGCGGTCATCACCGGAAGCATTCAGTACGCCGACGCCGAAACCCCGGCCGCCACCGGGGCGACAACCACTGCCACAGTGCACAGCAACACCGCGCAAGCCGATCCGCCCACCGGCTCATCCGCCGTCGTCAACCTCGGCGCGACCAACGGCTGGAAGGTGCTGACCAGCGCGACCGCGACGCAAGGCGGCGCTGCCATCTCCAAGGCCGGATTCTCCACGTCGGGCTGGCTGTCCGTCGCCAACGACGGCGGCGGCGCGCCTGGCACCGAGATCAGCGCGCTGTTGCAGAACGGCACCTGCCCGAACGTGTTCTTCTCCACCAACATGAAGAGCTGCTTCGGCCAGATGACCAAGATCGGCCCGGACACGATCGCGCAGTTCGACGTGCCCTGGTGGTACCGCACCGACTTCACCGCGCCGCCGAGCGGCCAGGCCGCGAAGCTCGTCCTCAACGGCGTCGTCGGTAAGGCAGACGTCTGGGTCAACGGCGCCGAGGTCTCCACCTCGTCGACGGTGACCGGCGACTACTCGCAGAACGTCTTCGACATCACCTCGAGCTGGCTTCGGGCACGAACTCGCTGGCCATCGAGGTCTACCCGAACAACCCGAACGCGATGCTGACGCTGGACAACGTGGACTGGAGCCAGATCCCGCCGGACAACAACACCGGCATCCAGTTCCCGGTCCAGCTGCAGACCGGCGGCCCGCTGATCGTCGGCAACGCGCACGTGATCAGAACACCGCGACCAACCTGTCCAGCAGCGCCCTGACGGTCAAGGCCGACGTCACCAACCCTCGGCCTCCTCGCAGACCGGCACGGTCGCCGCGACCATCACCCCGCCGGACGGCGGCTCGCCGATCACCGTGAGCCAGAGCGTGACCGTGGCGGCCCACGCCACCAGCACCGTGACGTTCACGCCGTCCTCGAACTCCGCGCTGAACATCTCCTCGCCGCAGATCTGGTGGCCGTACCAGGAGGGCGCGCAGCCGCTCTACACCCTGGCGGCCTCGGTCTCTCAGGGCTCGACGACGCTGAACAGCACCTCGGAGACCTTCGGCATCCGCACGGTCACCTCGTCCCTCGTCGGCGCGGGCAGCGCGGCCCCCTAGGGCGTGCGCCAGTTCGCGATCAACGGCATGAACCTTGTGATCCGCGGCGGCGGCTGGGACCCTGACCTGTTCCTGCGCTACGACTCGGCCGACACCGCGAAGCAGATCGCGCTGATGAAGGCGATGGGCCTGAACACGATCCGGCTCGAGGGCCACTTCATGCCGGCCGACTGGTATCAGCAGATGGACGCGGCCGGCATCCTGGTCAACGCCGGGCTACCAGTGCTGCGACGAGTGGGAGAACAGCGGCTCGGCCGGCCCGGTGTATCAGAACACCGCCAAGACCCTCGGCGCGATCTTCCGCAACCACCCGAGCGTGTTCAGCTTCCAGTGGAGCGACAACGCGCCGAGCTCGGCCGACGCAGGAGACCCAGCGCTCGCGGCTTCGCGGCGGCCGACTACACCGGTCCGTTCGTCTCCTCGGCCGAGTACAACTCAGCTCGCCCAGCTGGGTGTCTCGGGCGAGAAGGAGGGTCCGTACGACTGGGTTCCGCCGAACTACTGGTACGACACCTCGCACTTCCCCAGCGGCGACTCGACGCTGACCAACGCGGGCGGCGCGTGGGCGTTCGACTCCGAGCAGAGCGCCGGCGACACAGTGCCGACGATGGACTCGATCAACCGTTTCCTGTCCGCCTCGGACCAATCAGCCCTCTGGCAGACCACGAACGCCAACCAGTACCACGCGAACTACGAGGGCACCGGTCACAGCGGCTACTCCTTCGGCACGCTGTTCAACCTGGACCAGGCGATCTCCAAGCGTTTCGGCGCGCGATCGAGCCTGAGCCAGTACGTTGAGGAAGCCCAGGCGCAGAACTACGAGGACACCCGCGCGCAGTTCGAGGCCTACATCGCGCACTCGACCAACAGCACCCAGCCGTCCACCGGCACGATCTACTGGCAGATGAACAAGGGCTGGCCGACGCTGCTCTGGTCGCTCTACAACAACGACGGCGACCAGGCCGGCGCGTACTTCGGCGCGCAGCAGGCGAACCGTCCGCTGCACGCGCTGTTCACGCTGGACAACCACACGGTGACCCTCGACAACCTGACTGGCACCACGCAGTCCGGCCTCACCGTCGAATCCAAGGTCTACAACACCTCCGGCACCGTGCTGGACGATCAGACCTCTGGCTCGATGTCGCTCAGCTCGCAGCAGGTCGCGAACAAGGTCCTGACACCGAAGCTGCCGAGCGCGTCCGGCACGGTCTACTTCGTCGAGCTGCTGCTCAAGCAGAACGGCAACCTGGTCGACCGCAACGTCTACTGGGACTCCACGACGCCCGACGCGGTCAACTGGGGTTCGACGATCCCGTCCGGCGGCGGCAACCCGCAGGCGACGATGAGTTCGTACGCGAACCTGACCGCTCTGCAGAACCTGTCGTCCGCGTCGATCTCGGCCACGGCGTCCAGCAGCGATCAGGCTGGCCCGAACGGCGCTGACAAGCTCGTCACGGTGACGGTCAAGAACACCTCGACCACCCCGGTCGTCGGGTTCCTGTTGCGCGCCGACCTGCGTCGCGGCACGTCGTCGGGTGGCGAGTTGTCCGGCGACAACCAGGTCACCTCGGCGATCTGGAACGACAACGACGTCACGCTGTGGCCCGGCGAGTCGGAGACGCTCACCGCGCCATACCGCTCCGCCGACCTGCAGGGCGCGACGCCGGTCGTCAGCGTCTCCGGCTGGAACGCGTCAAAGATCGACGTGATCGCCGGAACCGGCACGGTCACGAACGACTTCTCGATCGCCGCCTCGCCCACCTCCGGCTCGGTAACCGCCGGGTCGTCCGCGACCACGACGGTCTCAACCGCCGTGACCTCCGGCAGCGCGCAGTCGGTAGCACTGTCAGCATCGGGCCTGCCCGCAGGTGCGAGCGCCAACTTCAACCCGGCCAGTGTGACCGCAGGCAGCAACAGCACCTTGACGATCGCGACGTCCGCGAGCACACCCGCCGGAACGTATCCGATCACGATCACCGGAACGGCCGCATCGGGTTCGCACACCGCGACCTACTCGCTGACGGTCACGACCACGACCGGCGGCTGCACTCCGGCGCAGCTACTCGGCAACCCCGGCTTCGAGAGCGGCACCACGCCGTGGACCCAAACCTCGACGCTGGGCTTCAACCCGATCACAACGTCCACCAGCGGCGAGCCGGCGCACAGCGGTACGCACATCGCGTGGTTCAACGGCAACGGCAGGACGGGA
>CAVQPP010000246.1:0-14838 GCA_963714445.1 uncultured Actinomycetota bacterium | reverse complement strand
GGTAGTGGAACGGCTCACCGGCCGGCTTACCGGCCAACCCCAACGTGATCTGCCGCGCCGCGTGCCGTCCACTCTGGATCGCCACCTGCGCGACGCCCGGCAAGTCGTCGAGAGCCATCAAGTCGCCGACCACGAAGACGTTCGGGTATCCGGGCAGCGTGCAGTCCGGGTTCACCTTCACCCGTCCGGCCCGGTCCACCTCAGCCCCCGCGTGCTCCGCAAGCGTGCGCCCCAGCGGCGACGCGGCGACGCCAGCCGCCCAAACCTTCGTCAGCGCCTCGATCCGCTCATGCCCGCCATCCTGCGTCTTGAGCTCGATCCCGGCCTGGTCCAGCCCGACGACCATCGTGTTCAGCCGGATTTCGACACCCATCTCACGCAGCCGCTTAGCGGCCTTCGACGAGAGCGGTTCACCGAACGTCGGCAACACCATCGGCGCGCCGTCAACGAGAATGATGCGAGCCTTCCGCGTATCAACGCGCCGGAACTCGCCGACCAGCGCGCGGTGCGCGAGCTCGGCGATCTGCCCGGCCATCTCCACACCCGTCGCTCCCGCGCCGATGACGACGAACGTCAGCCGACGCTGCTCGGTCTCCGGATCGGGCTCCAGCTCGGCCAGCTCGAAGGCGCCGAAGATGCGCCCGCGCTGCTCCAGCGCGTCGTCGATGCTCTTAAGTCCCGGCGCGAACTCGGCGAACTGGTTGTTGCCGAAGTAAGACTGCGCGGCGCCCGTGGCGACGATCAGACTGTCGTACTCCACATGGAACAAGTCGCCACGCCCCGGCGCCCGAGCGGTCACCTTCCGCGAGTCCGGGTCGATGTCGATGGCCTCGCCAAGCAGCACCCGCGCGTTGCGCTGCCGAGCAAGGATCTCGCGCGTAGCCGGCGCGACCTCGCCCTGCGAAAGGATGCCGGTCGCCACCTGGTAAAGCAGCGGCTGGAAGAGGTGGTGCGGCGTCGCGGCGATGATCGTCACCTGCACGTTAGACGCGTGCCGCAGGGCGCGGGCGGCGAACAGCCCGCCGAACCCCGATCCGATGATCACCACCCGATGGGTGGCCCCGCCGTCCGTCGGGTAGCCAGTCTCATCAGTGGTCACGATCAGCCTCCCAGCTCATGCCTGCCGATGCCGGCAACGCGACACGGCCGCGCGTGGCACCAGTGGTACCCGTCAGCACCAAACCCACACCAGAGGCTCGGCCGAGTCAAGCCAAAGCCGCCAAGGTTTGTCACGATCAGGACGATCGGGCACTGATTCGGCATCGGCGTCACAAACGACAGCGTCGCAGGCCTCCGGGCCATTCCCGCCACCGCCGCCGTGTCCGCTACGCCGCCTCGCACGCCGCGACGCTCCCACGCGCCCCTCGCTCCCCGCTCGCGAGCCACCCGACTATCGCCCGCGAGCCGACTATCGTGACCACCGGCAAATCTACGGACGTCACGAGCGACACGTCACAAGAGGGCGCCCACGATGAGCGAGCCCCACGCTTTCCATGTTGAGTTCCATCAGGCCCACATCCGCGCCGAGTGGCCAGACTGGACCTTCGCCGCGCACCAAGCCGCCGCCCAAGCCACGGCGTCCGAAGAGCTAACTGCCCTGCGCCGCCAGTACACCGACCTGAGCGAGCCAGACGTCCTGCGACTAGCCCACTCCTGGCGCTCAGGCAACACGTCAGGCCCCTACTTCACCTTCACCGCCGCCGACGTCACCTCTATCGGCGCCCGCGACGCCGCCACCTCTGACGCCACCGCCACCGAGGGCCGCGACGCCCACGCCCCCTCCGACTCCCTCGCCCCGACTCCCTCCCCCATCACCGAGCCCACCCAACTCGCCGTCGACGCAACGTTCGTCCGCGCCCTCCTCCACGAACTCGACGACCAGGCCCCTTCAGCACTAACAGCCCTCCTCGACCACTGGACCGAACAACGCCGCCACGCCACCCGCGCAGGCCTACGCCGGACCCCCTCCCCACCCCCACGCGTAGCGCTCCTCCTCCCCCGCGACCCGACCAACTCACCACCTGCATCCTGGGCCAGCCTCCGCACCCTAGACCTCGACGCCCCCACCTTCGACGGCACAACCCTCCGCTGGGACAACGACTCAGCCCTCTGGCAGCCCGTCCCGCTACAGTTCCAACCATGACCGAGTCCGAGACCGATCAGACTGCCCCCGAACGCTCAGCGTTCATGCCGGTCTCGGTCCCGGACCAGGACCGAATCCTGGTGCGGAAGCAGAACGTCTTCGTCGCGGTCGTAGGCGTCCGGGCCTACCCACACGCGATCATGTTCCAACTCCTGGTCAAGGTCCGCCGCCTCAATGAGGACCAGCAGCCACTCAACATCGCCCCCGATCTGGCGCACCTACTCATGCCCGGCGACTTCGACTTCGGCGCCGACGTGCGCGACCCAACCGGCGTCTGGCATCCGACGAAGGTGCACTTCGCCGGCGGTGGCGGAGGCACCGACCCCGCCGACGAGAGCCACTACGAGTACAAGTGGTGGATACAGCTGTCCGCCGAAGATCGAGGCCTGCGACTGTGGTGCTCCTGGGAAGCAGGCGGCGTCCCCCGCTCCGAAGCAGAACTCGACATCAACCGCCTCCGAACCGCCTCCCACGCATCCCACCCCGCGTGGCTAGAGGCAGCTCAATAGCCCTCTGCTTGGGCAATCAGCCCTCGGATTCGCCGTCCTGCGACCAACCTCACCCGCCGAAGCCGTCCATGAGCTCTTCGGACCTACCCACGACCACGGCATCGTGAAAACGAGCCCTCATCTTGGGTCGCGTCGCCAGGTGGTGCTGAATGACCTGGTCGATACCGTCCCGGATCAACTCCGACTGCGACCGCCCGGTGATCTCGACGATGCGTTCAAGGTCGCGCTTCTCCTGCTCGTGCAGGTACACGCTCGTCCTAATCACGCCTGACATCGTGCCCTACATCAAGCCGCCGGACCGCACAGTCAGGGCCGGATCTCGCCGGAGCCGCGGAGGATTAGGCGCGTGGGCAGCTCTATGCGCTGGCTCGGGGCGCGCTCGCCGCGCATGCGGCGGAAGAGCAGTTCCGCGGCCATGTGGCCCATTTGAGCCGGGTCCTGGGCGATCACCGTCACCGGGACCGCGAGCATGTCGGCGAGTTCAAAGTCGTCGAATCCGACGAGGGCCGGGCGAACGCGGCGAGAGGACAGCTCGCGCAGCACGGAAACCGTCGATCGGTTGTTGCCGCAGACCAGCGCGGTAACCGGCTTCGGGTCCGGCGAGCATGAGATCCAGGGCGAGTCGGATGCCCAGCGCACCAGGCCTGCCGGTGGACACCCACGACTCTTCGACACCGAGCCCGGCGTTGGCCATCGCTTGCCGGTAACCGGCGCACCGCTCAGCCGCCGTAAATATGTCGAGCGAGTCGCCGAGGTATCCGATCCGTCGGTGCCCCTGCCTGACGAGGTGGCTTACGCCGTCCCCGATCCCGCCGCGGTTGTCGGCGAGAACCGTGTCCACGTCGACCCCGGTGACCGGCCGGTCGACGCTGACGACGACCGTCCCAGCCGCCAGTTCCGGCGCCAGGTATCTGTGATCAGTCCCGGCCGGCACGATGATGAGCCCGTCGACGCGCCGCGCGCAGAAGTCCAGCGCCAGCTCGCGCTCGCGGACCGAGTCCTCGGCCGACGACCCGGCCAGCAGCAGCGCCCCGTGACCACGCGCCACTTCCTCAACCGCCCGGCTCAGCTGCGAGTAGAACGGGTCGGCCAGATCCTCCATGAGCAGCCCGATGCTGCGCGTCCTGCCCTGGCGCAGCAGCCGCGCGCCGTCGTTGCGGCGAAAGCCGAGTTGTTCTATCGCCGCGCGCACTCGTGACGCCGTGTCCTCGGCGACCCCGGCCTCGCCGTTGACGACGCGCGAGACCGTCTTCAATGCGACCCCCGCCACGAGGGCCACGTCCTTCATCGTCGGCCTGGGCGAGGTTCCGGCCACGTCTTGAACTGCGTCAACAGGCATTGCGGTCCGAACCCCCTTCTCGACTCCGACTGCGACTTCAAATCCGACGGCACAAAAGCGAAAAGCGCAGGCGCGGCTGGCGGCGTTGGACATCGTTGCCAGCCCCGCCAGCCGGACAAAACGCTAGCGTGCGGGGTGCTTGCCGCCCGCTCTGCGGTGTAAGGTTAATCCACGGCCGACAACGTTGTCATCCCGGTGAGAGCAGGGACGTGCGCGAACATTCGGACAACGTCGCTCCGATAGGTCCTCTCGACTCGGTCCTCTAGACCCAGAGGAGTACCGCATGGCTCCCTCGCTCGTCACCAGCCCGGAACTCGTGAGTTCCCGAATCAGGGCGACGGTGGTGATGGCCCGGGTTCGAAACTCCTCCCGCGTCGTCGAGACGCGATCGACGGAGGTCGGCCGATGAGCCCGCTTTCGATCACCTCGGACCGCGACCTGGATCTGCTCGAGCCCAGCCGCGAACGCCCTCGCGACGCCATGTACCTGCAACTCGATTGGCTGCGCAGCTTCCTGGCAGTGGCGAACACCGGTGGGCTCGGCGCAGCAGCGGAAGCCCTGCAGGTCTCACCCGAGCAGGTAAGTGCCCAGATCGAGGCATTGGAACAAGCCCTCGGCGTCACGCTATTCGACGGCAATGCGCGATCGATCCGTACGACCGCGGCTGCGGAGGCGTTCCGCGGGCACGCGGTGGCCGCACTGCTGGAGCTGCAGCGCGGTATCGAGGCCGCAGGCGCGTTCCGCGGTGACTTTGTCAGCCGCCTGAGAGTCGGCGTCTACCCGGGCCTGAGCTCGGCCTACCTGCCTCCGGTGATGCGCGAGCTCAGCGCGGCGCATCCGAACCTGACAGTTGAAGTGGTCGAAGCAGGCGCACCGAGACTCGCGGAAATGGTCGCGGACGGCAGCGTCGATCTGGCAATCGGCCCGCTGCCCACGAACCTGTCCGAGGAGGCGTGGTGCCATCGCGTCATCTGGCGCGAAGAGATGGTCGCGATCCTGCGCGAGGACGATCCAATCACCGAGTGGGACGCGGTGACGTTGCACGATCTCCAGCGACGGCCGTTGATCGGCATTCGCGTTGGCACGGAAGACGAGGGCGGCGGCTTTGACCTTCGCGTCACACTAGGCGCGGCAGCTACCCAAGCCGAGATCGCCCACCTAGCCGATCAGCCGCGCGCCCTCATCGCACTGGTCCGCTCCGGCTTCGGCATCGGCGTAATCGGCCGTCTCGCTCTGGAGAACATCGACACCACCGGCCTCGCCGTACGCGCCATCGACTCCCCCACCGCGTACCACGACATGGCCGTCCTCTGGACGGGCCGCCGCGCGGAAAACGCCGGCATCACAGCGTTCCTCGACGCCCAAACCCGCGCGCCGCTCCCTGCCAACGTGCAGACCATCCGCTCGATGAGATCGACAACGTTGTCATTCACGCCGCCCTGGTTGGCCTTGTCACGCGCCTGAAATCCGAAGCTGGTCAGCTCAAAGCCATTACACTGAGGCTAGAAATCCGCTGATCGAGTCTCGACTTGAGAGCTGGTCCAGCACAACATTCAGGCTCGAGAAGCTAGCTGGGAGCGCCGGTGACCATGAGCACAGGGGACCTGAGCATCCATGCCGTGGGTGCCTCAGCCGACGACGGCTCTCTTTCGCTCGCCGAATTCGCGCGAATCGCTGGTGGCGTCCAAGCCGCGCTCGATCGCATCGCGATCGCCATGCAAAGCGGCACGATCCGTCCGGGACGACGTTCCGCTGACGTAGTCGGCGCAGTTCAGCTGTCTATCACCGGGCTACAGAGCGGATCCGTCGTTCTTTGCTTGGCGAGGACTGGACAGGGCCTCATAGATGGTGACCGGATCCTTGACGACGCTCTCGACACCCTCGGTGCGGGCGTACGTCTTATCGCGCAGGACTCAACGACTCTGCCGAACCACTTCACGATGCCACTCGTCAACGGACTGCGAGACCTGGCCGGGGGAATCGCGCCGGGAAAGCTCAAGCGCATCGACCTGATCAGAGCGAACGAGGTCATCTGTTCGATCGACGAGAGGTTCCGCCGAGCCGTACGCGACCTGAATATCGATCTTGCTATCAAGCCAGCGACAGTCGTCGGGCGTCTGCACATGGGCGATTTCTCGCCGGCGTCCCTGCGGTGCCGGATTGATACCTACGCCGGCAGCATCCTTTGTGATTTCGACATTGAACTGAAGGATGCAGTGCTCAACGCGATGGACGAGATGGTAATGGCGTCGGGCATGGCTCAGCTCCAGCCGGATGGCTCGACAATCCGCACGCTGTATCTCAATAAGCTGGAAACGCTGCCTACAGCGACCTCGAACACGCTGGAGCAACTAGCTGTCGCACAGGGGGTCGGGCCGATCGAGTCGGCGGACGAATTAGTCGGCGAGCCGATTCCGGATGAAGAGTTCGACGCTTTCCTGGCCGCGATCGGTCGCTACCCGGAGCGTGACGCGTGAGCAAGGAGCTGGTGCTCGACACCGATGCGTTCTCGGTCGTCTTCCAGAAGCGCGGAAATCACGAGAGCTTCGCTCGACACCTCGTCGGCAGAATCCCGATCCTGATCTTCGCGACGGTCGCTGAACTCCACTTTGGAGCCTCCAAAGCAGGATGGGGCGAGCGACGCGTCACAGGGTTGGAAGAGGCGGTGCGAAGGTATGTCATCGCGCCGTACGACGCGAAAATGCCTGTGCTCTGGGGGAGCCTTCGAGCCCAGGCCCAAAGTCTCGGCCATGCCCTCGGCGCGGACAACCAAATCAATGATCTGTGGATCGCGACGACGGCGATCTACTACCAGGCGCCGTTGTTGACAGGCAACGTTCGTCACTTCGAGGGCTTTCCTGGCCTGACGTTGGTCGCGCCCTGAGTGTTGCCTTTCGGGGAGCAGTGCAGGTGGGTCGCGAACGCGGAACGGGGCGGGCGGGCAAGAATCAGCGCGAAGCACGTGGGCGAAGCGCAGCGGAGCCCTGACCAGCGCAGCGTTTAGCGCGGAGCGCGTGGGTGGAGCGCAATGGTGCTGCGGCAGCGGAGCGTTGGCGGGTGTCAGCTGCTTTCGATTTGGAACCGGCGGACGCCAGCCATTACGCAGATGATGGCGAGACCGATGCTGACTAGGACGCCCCAAAGCATGGTGCTGTTGGCGTAGGTGCCTAGGAAGGCCTGGCGCATGGCGTCGACGATGTAGCGGAACGGGTTGACGCGGGACAGGTCGTAGAGCCAGGTCGGCGCGGACTGCTGGGTTAGCGGGAGCAGGATGCCGGAGAGCAGGAGGACTGGGACCGCGACTGAGTTGAGGAGGGGGGCTAGTGCGTCTTCGCTCTTGAGGGCTAGGCCCACTGCGTACGACAGGGAGGACATGCTTACCGCGAGCACCACGATGAAGCCGAGGGCCAGCACGATGCCGCCGATTGGGGCGCGTAATCCCATGACCAGTCCGGTGAGCACCAGGATGATCGACTGAACCAGCAGTGCGATCGCGTCGCGCATTACTCGGCCGAAGAGGAGAGCGAAGCGGCTGACGGGGGTGACTCGCATGCGCTCGATGACGCCGGCTCGCCATTCGGCGATGATTGCGAAGCCTACGAACAGTGAGCCGAAGAGGCCTAGCTGGACTAGGAGCCCGGGGACGAAGATGCGCCAGGCTACGTCGGACGCTGCTTGCGGCGAGCTCACGAAGTGCTTGACCAGCGGGCCGAAGAGGGTCAGGTACAGGATCGGCTGGATGACGCCGATGATGAGCCAGGCCGGGTTGCGCAGCGACAGGCGCAGCTGGCGGCGGAAGATCAGGATGGTGTCGCGCAGCGTGGCGGTGACGTTCATCGGGAGCTCCCGGTTCCGGACTGGGTGTTGCGCTTGACGTCGGTGTCGGTGTCGGTGTCGGCGGGGGCGGAGGCGTTGGCGGTGGGGTCCTCGGCGTCGGGGGCGGCGTGGCTGGGGCTGTCGTCGCGTAGGGAGCGGCCGGTGAGGGTTAGGAACACGTCGTCGAGGGTGGGGCGGGCTAGCTGGATTGACGCGATGGGGACGTTGGCGGCGTCTAGGGCGCGCATGATGCCCATGAGTTGTTGACCGCCGGCGTCTACGTTTACGCGGAGGGTTTGGCTGAAGACTGCCGTGTCCCGTACGCCTTCGAGTTCGGATAGAGCGGCGAGCGCGGTGTTGGGGTCACGCTCGGCGGCTAGCTCGATGGTGACCAGGTCGCCGGAGATTCGGTGCTTGAGTTCCTCCGGGCTGCCCTCGGCGACGATGCGGCCGAAGTCGATGATCAGGATCCGGTCGCAGAGTGCGTCGGCTTCGTCTAGGTAGTGCGTAGTTAGGAAGACCGTCGTATTCAGGTCGTCGCGGAGGCGGCGTACGTGGGTCCAGAGGTTCGCACGGCTCTGCGGGTCTAAGCCGGTGGTGGGCTCGTCCAGGAAGACCAGGCGCGGGGCGTGCACTAGGCCCAACGCGATGTCTAGGCGGCGCTTTTGGCCGCCTGACAGGGTCTTGACGTAGCGGTCTTCCAGGCCGGCCAGATCTAGTTGGGCGCAGAGCTTTGAGCAGCGTTCGCGGGCTTCTGCGCGGCCTAGGCGGTATAGCTCGGCTTGTGTGATCAGCTCTTCGGCGACTGTGCACGCACCGTCGGTGCCGCCGGTCTGGGCTACGTAGCCGATTCGCTTGCGTACCTCGGTGGGCTCGCGAAGGAGGTCCGCTCCGGCGACTGTGGCGGTGCCGCCGCTGGGCGCGAGCAGCGTGGTCAGCATGCGGAGCGTGGTGGTCTTGCCTGCGCCGTTCGGGCCCAGGAAGCCGACGATCTCGCCCGGACGGACCGTGAGGTCGATGCCGCGGACGGCTTCGACGGCGCCGCGCTTGGTCTTGAAGGACTTGGCCAGGCCGGTGACCTCGATCATCGGTTCGGCCATCGGTTGCCTCCTGGGATCCGTGGTGCGGGTGGTCGGAGGAAACGGTACGGCACTACGCCGACAGCGTGGTCGAGGACCAAGGCGTGTTTGAGGAGTGGGGTCGGATCAGGGCGTGGCGCATGGCGCGTGCGATCGCAAGGCGGAGGGTCGCCCTCGGACTGGTTGTCCGTGGGCGACCCGACAACGCGGCGAGCGTGCGCGACAGGCGACGCGACCCCGACCCCACTCCTCAAACACGCCTTAGCCGAAGCGGCCGTGGATGTAGTCGGCGGTGCGAGGGTCGGTCGGGGTGCCGAACATGGCCTCGGTGAAGCCGTGTTCGACGATGCGGCCGGGGGTGCCCTGTTCGGCGAGGAAGAACGCGCACTGGTCGGAGATGCGGGCTGCTTGCTGCATGTTGTGCGTGACGATCACGATGGTGACTTCGCGGATCAGTTCCCGGATCGTTTCTTCGATGCGACGGGTTGAGGTCGGGTCCAGGGCGGAGCAGGGCTCGTCCATGAGGAGGACTCGGGGGCTCACGGCTAAGGATCGGGCGATGCAGAGGCGCTGTTGCTGACCGCCGGATAGGGCGCCGCCGGGTTGGCGTAGGCGGTCGCCGACTTCGTTCCAGAGGCCGGCCTTTGCTAGGCACGACTCGACTAGGTCGTCCTTTTGCGAGCGGCTTAGGCGTGCGCCGGTGAGTTTGAGTCCCGCGGTTACGTTGTCATAGATCGACATGGCGGGGAACGGGTTCGGCTTCTGGAAGACCATGCCGATGTTGGCGCGTACCTCGGTGAAGCGGCGTTGCGGTGCGTATACGTCTACGCCGTCGAGCAGTACCTCGCCGGCGAGGCTGGCGGAGGGGATTAGCTCGTGCATGCGGTTGAGGATGCGCAGGAAGGTGGATTTGCCGCAGCCGGAGGGGCCGATCAGGGCGGTGACTTGGCCGGCGGGCATGGAGAGGGAGACTCGGTCGAGCACCTTGCGCTCGCCGAACCAGGCGGAGATGGAGCGGGCCTCGAGTCCGGCGAGGGGGGCGGTGGGCGTGGCGGTGACGGCGGGTAGGAGGGCGGTGGGGTCGGACATGGGGCGGGCTCCGGAGGGAGGGGTGAGTGGGAGGGGGCGGCAGCGGGGGCGATTACATGAGGTTGGGGAGCAGGCGGGCGATTTCGTTGGCTACGGCTAGGCCTAGGAAACCTAGGGTGGGGACGCCGACCAGCCACGCTTGGCGGACTCCCCAGCGCAGTCGGGCCCAGGTGAGCGCTATGGCGGCTAGGACTAGGGCTTGGGACCAGAGGACTAGCGTCATCCAGGCGGCGGGTTCGCCGGCTCCGGCGCTTTCGTTGGGCGGGTTTACGTCGAAGAGGCGCGCGGGGGTTGGCTGGACCTTGGAGATCAGCTCTGCGTCTACGCGCAGGATGTCCGTGGGGATGAATGCGTTACCGTCGGCGGTCATTAGCGTTAGGCGGCCCTGATTGACCTTCAGGTCCGGCGGTAACGGGTCGTTCGCGCGCCTTTGGTCGATGACGCGGTACGTGTTCGCGCCCTGGCCTGTGGTTACGGTGAACGTGTCTTTGGGGTGCAGCTGGTCTAGGTAGTGGAACGGGCCACCGTAGAGGGTTCGGCGGGCCATGATCACGCTGATGCCGGCTTGGCCGGGCATTACCGTGCCGGGGAGGTGGCCGGGGCCGGACATCAGCGTCGATGATGAGGTGCCTTCTTCGACGACTTGGCGCATGCCGAGTTCGGGGATTTCGAGTAGGGCCACGGGGGTGCCGATGGCGACTACTTTGCCGTTGACGTCTAGCGGGCCCACCGGCGCGCTGGCGTTGGCTAGGGCGTAGCGGAACGCGGCGTATCGCACCTGCTGGTCGCGGTTGTGCCTTAGCGAGCCGATCACCCAGACGTCCGCGAGGAAGCCGAGCAGGAGTGCGCCGAGGACCGTCAGCGACACGCCGGCGAACCACATGCCGAGGCGGTCGGGTGCGGCCGGTTCGGCGGCCGGTGGCTGCTCAGGCTGCTCAGGATCTAGCGCGGGCGGTTCGGGCTCGGGGTCCGGCTCGGCCGCCTCGACGGGCTCCAGGGTGAGCGACACGGATCAGCCTCCTGACTTGACGCCCGCCGCGGCGGCCTTGGCGGCGACGGCCTTCTTCGCGGCGAGCGCGGCTGCCGCCGGCTTCTGCGCCTTCGGCGTGGCCGGTGCGGCGGGGCGGCGACGGCGGCGGATGAAGTAGAAGGTGGCGCCGCCTAGCAGGACGATCAGGATCAGCAGTGCCCACGGGACGCTCGCGGCGGAGGCGGAGCCTGACACGCTCGACGCCTTCGGGTCGATGTCGCCGGGGAGCGAGGACGGGTCTACGGTGACCCGGCCGGTGGTGACGAAGCTCGGGAGCACGCCGCCGATCTGGGTGTTGAAGGTCAGCTGCTGTCCGGGAAGCAGTTCCTTGATGTCGGGCACGTTGATCGGCTGGTTCGCCACGTTGCCCGCTTGGCGCGTGCCGCCGATGAAGCTGCTGACGTTCACGTGCACGGCGCCGGCCAGGCGCACGTTACCAGTGTTGCGGACGGTGTAAGTCACGGTCGCGCCGCCCGAGCCGATCGGGTTGAGCGAGTTGTGGTACGTCGTGCGCACGTTGGTGAGCGCGAGCGCGGCACTCAGCTTGCCGGGGACGCGGATGTAGATGCGGGTGCCTACGCGCTCTTCGACGTTGACGCGGTTGCCCTTGGCGTCGGTGGCCATCCGGTTCAGGCCTGCGACGATGCCGCCTGCGTGGTCGCCGGGGGTTGCGTTAACCGGGATCTTGATGGTGATCGGGACGATGACCATCGCGCGCGGGGGCACGGTGACGAACGTGGTGCCGGCCAGCCTCACCCACGCGCCGAGGTCGATGGGGGCGACGTTCGAGGCCTGGATGTCGTAGCCGCCGTCGGCGGTGTTGAACGCGTCGTTGGCGTACACGTGCAGTTGGAGTGGCTGGGTGCCGAAGTTCTGCACGGCGACGTGGTCGGTGATTTGGGCGCCGGGGGTGGCGTCGTAGGTGAGGCGGGGGCGGCTGTCAGGCTTGTTGCCGGTGGCGGGTTGGACGCCGAAGGTGGCGCTGTTGGGGCTGGTGCCGGGGGTGCTTACGCCGGGGGTGGGCGTGGTGGGGCCTGAGGTGGTGAGGGTGGTGAGAGTTGCGGCGTTTGCGGTGGTGGGGGCGGTTAGGGGGGCTAGTAGTGCGCCTGCGGTGAGGAGGAGAGCGGCGAACCTGGCGGAGGGTCGCGTTCTCTTCGTCCTGTTCTTGGTCGGTGTCACTGCGTCCTCCGGAGACTCGTCTTAGCCGTCTCTCACGCTCGTGAGAAAGAATGGGGGCGGGGGTAGCCGGGCAATTGCGCTGCCCGGCTGCCCCCTTGTGCGATCCGCGCGGTGTCAAGACGTCAGGCTCGGTCCGGCGGGTCGCGGTCGGTGCGGCTACTGATCAGTGGCGCTGGTGGTGCTGGTGACGCTTGATCAGATCGCCGTCAGGGTGAGCGTCGCGGTGTAGGTCCCGGCCACGGTGGTGGTCGGAACGTTGAGCGTGAGGCCCGCGGCGAGGTGCGTGGTGCCGAGGCCGGTGCCGGTGGCGAGGGTGCGGGACTGCTTGAGGCCCGCGGTCCCGTTGTCGCCGGGGGCCACGCCGTTGGCGGCCGTGACCGGCGCGCCGATGGTGACGGTCTGCGCGGTCGAGTTGTCGACGACGTTCGGCGCCCAGCCCAGGTTCTCGCCGTTGATGGCGTGGTTCTGGCCGTCCGCGAAGTCGCCCACCTGGCCGCTGACCGTCCAGCCCGGGTTTCCGGCGCGGGTGTCGGTCACCGTGACCGGCTTGAGGTTGCCGGTGGTGGTGAACAGGTCGCCCGCGCTGTCAAGAGCCGGCGAGGGCAGGGTGACCTGGCTGTCCGGCACGCTGATGACCAGGGAGCCGGCCACCACCGTGGTGGTGATCGTCTCAGTAGCCGTAGAGCCCGTGAACGCGGTGATCGAGTACGGGACGGCGCCGGAGGCGGAGCCGAGGTACGCGGTCGTGTTCGACGGGGTGAAGGCCGCCGCGAACGAGTGCGCGCCCACTGCGAGCGTGCTGGTGTTCATGGTGGCCGTACCGCCCGAGACCGTCACCGGAGCGCCGATCGCGGCACCGTTGTCGCTGAACTGCACGGTGCCCGCGGCCGCGGCCGGGGAGACCGTGGCGGTCAGGCTGACGGTGCTGAACTGCTGGGCGGTGTTGGCCGGGCTGACCGCCAGAGCGGTGGTCGTCGGCGTGGCCGCCGCCGGGTTGACCGTGTAGGCCACCGCGGTGGAGGTCGAGTTGCCGAACCCGGTGCCCGCGGTGAGAGCCGCGGTGATGGAGTGCGAGCCGGCCGCCAGGGTGCTGGTGGTGAACGCGGCCGTGCCGTTGTTCAGCGTCACCGGCGCGCCGATGGCGGCGCCGTTGTCACTGAACTGGACGGTGCCCGTGGCGTTGGCCGGGGCAACCGACGCGGTGAACGTGACCGGCGTGCCGGCCGTCACGGGGCTCGCCGGGGCGGCGGTCACCGTGGTGGTGGTCGGGGTCGACGCGTTCGGGTCGGAGAACACGCTTCCAAGAAAAAGGACGGGAATGAAGGGAGAAAGGATTTTGCCGACTGAGGATTAGAATAAATCGTAACCAATCTCGAACAGAATTGCCAAAGAAAGGGCCAAATAAAAGTAGAGCTGCAAAGATCGACGCTTGGGGAAGAAGGGGGCCCCAAGATTCGGCTCGGCTCGAAGCTCCCCTTCTCTTTGAACCCTATTCCTGGGTTCTTGACGTATCGAACGTAGATCGTTCAGAGACTCTGGTCTTTGGATAATCACACTGTACTCCCTGTGCCTCTTTACACCACTTAGTAAAAGCTCTTTCAGGATACATAAGATCAATTTGTTCCGTGTGTCTGCCTACCCAGAAGTGACAGGGATAAGTGCCTAACTAGAACCCTTCCACAAAACTGCCGTCTTGTCTTGAGCCCCTCAGCTTGTCTTCTGAAGTCTTCTCCTATTTCCTTTTTTCAATACTTCTGATCTGAAAACTTCTTCAATTGCTTCTCGGGAGTTCACTGTTGTTACACCAGCAGGTTCTCGAACATTCCAGGGACCCTTCGTTATGGTGCCACTCACCGCCTTCCCTGGCAATGGCGGGGAAGTTTCACCACAAACCTGCACACAGTGTGGCGCCAGCTCAACAGACAACCCACTTTCACCTAACACTACTAATTGACATACCAGACACCTTACTCACGTCCCAGAAGGTCTTTTCTCTCAAGACGCATTCCAAGTCATTGGGCTGAAGCTGGCGTTTGTCGGCGACGGCAATAATGTGGCTGCGTCGCTCATGGTGAATGCTACGCGGCTGGGGATGAAGTTTTCAATTGCTTTTCCGACGGGTTATGCTTTGCCCGCGGAAGTTGTCGCGATGGCTCAGGGGACGTATTTATGAAACCACTGACCCCGTGGAAGCTGTTCACAGCGTCGCAGAATTATTTATACCGATGTTTGGACGAGTATGGGCAATGAGGAGCGAGGCGGCTGCTCGTCGCACGGCGTTTGCGGCTTATCAGGTCGAACGATGCGTTGTTTTCGCATGCGGCGCCTGAGGCGATTTTCATGCACTGTTTGCCTGCGCATCGCGGCGAAGAGGTTACCGATAACGTGATGGAATCGAGCCGGTCGGTTGTGTTCGATGAGGCGGAGAATCGTTTGCATGCGCAGAAGGCGTTGTTGCTGATGCTGTTGGGCGGGGCTTCGCTCACTCGATGAAACTTGGGGCGGACGATTCGAAACAGGACCTTCGGAAGTTTTTGAACGGTTCTCTAATTCACTGCATTTCGATAAGCGGTTGCTGGCAGCGGATGTTCGTGGGTCGCAGGCTTTTGCTCGTTCGCTGACGCGTGCGGGTGTGCTGACCGATGCTGAGTGCG
>CAVQPP010000245.1:0-9155 GCA_963714445.1 uncultured Actinomycetota bacterium | reverse complement strand
TGTTGTTATGTGCGTACTCGTTCGGCGTCTTGCTGCACCGACCTTCAGCCCTTACCTCGGCATTCTCGTGCTGCTCGCCGTAGGCGCCGTCGTCGGCCTGATCAACGGCCTGCTGATCGTGAAGGGGAGGCTGAACGGGTTCATCGTGACCCTGGGCATGACGATCGTGCTGGCCGGCCTGCAAAACGGCGTCGTCAAGGCCCAGTCGCTGTTCAACTTGCCGTACGCGTTCGGCTACCTCGGCTCGGCCTCCTACGGCCAGCTGCCGGTCTCGCTGATCGTCGCCGCGGTCATCTTCATCCTGACCGGGCTGTTCCTGCGGTACCACAGGACCGGCCGCGCCATCTACGCGGTCGGCGGCAACCCGGCGGCCGCCAGGGCAGGCCGGCATCAGGCTCGAGCGGGTCAAGATCGGCATCTACATCGCCGGCACATGCTCGCCGCGATCGGCAGGCTCATGGAGGCAGAGCAGGTCTTCGGCCATCGCCGGTCGGCAAGGCTACGGCGAGGGCATCATCTTCTCCGTTTTCGCCGCCGCGGTGATCGGCGGCGTGAGCCTGAAGGGCGGGCGTGGCAACATGGTCGGCGCGGCGTCCGGGGGCCGGGCCGAACTCGCTCAGGTACGTCCACTGCTTCAGGTTGGTCGAGGAGTAGAAGTAGACCTGGTGGACGTCCGAGCGGGCGACCACCATCAGCCACTCGTCGCCCGGCGCGTACCAGAAAACCTTCGGATCGCGGAAATTCTGCGAGCCGAGGTCGAGCACCGGGTTGCCGGGGTACTTGGTCCAGGTCGTGCCGCCGTCGAGGCTGTAGGCGAGTGCCTGCTCCTGGATGCCGGTCGCCTTCCTGGCGCTGGTGTAGACGGCGACCAGCGGCGGGTTCTGCTGGGTGCCGAGGCCGCTGGAGTCGGTTTTGTCGTACACGACGCTTCCGGAGAAGACGTACTCGTTCGAGTCCTGCGGGATGGCGACCGGTTCCTCGGTCCAGTGCACCAGATCCGTGCTGACCGCGTGGCCCCACTCGATGTTGCCCCAGGTGGTGCCGGAGGGGTTGTACTGGAAGAACAGGTTGTACCGACCGTGGTAGTAGATCAGGCCGTTGGGATCGTTCATCCAGTTCTGTGCGGGCGTGAAGTGGAACTGCGGCCGGTAGAGCTCGTGATAGGCGGCGCCGTCCGCGGACGCGGCTCCGGCGGCCGAAGCGGTGGCCGGCAGCAGCAACGCGCCGGCCGCGAACGCGGCGAGGGCGACCTGCCGTCCGCGCCTTCGACGCGCCGGCCCGGCCTGGTCAAGGGGAGTGGGATAAGGATGCGAACGCACAGGGTTCCTCCTCGGTCGACCCGTCAGGCCCGCGGCGGTCGCGGCGTATGGTGAGTGGGCGGCTAGCCGAGACAACGTTGTCTCGCCGCGGCGCGAGCCTGGGACAACGTTGTCTCAGGGGTGGCCGTCACATTACACGCGAGTGCTGGGGCCATCAAGAGGGTGAGCTCGCAGACGGTACCGCGCGTGCTCGCGAGGCCGCTTCGGCGTCGCAGCGGCCGCTCGCGATCGTGAACTAGAGCCACGTCGAGGAGGGCAGGATCACGCGCATCCGCGTGACGTTCGACCCGCACCCGCTGCTCGCGTAGTCGGCCCGAAGGCTAGCCGTAGTCGGGATCACCTGGCTGGGGAAGGCGCCTTCAGCCACGTGAGCCATCCATGACGGCGCAATGCGGCCTCGCTGCCGCCGACGCTACCCTCGCGCCGATGATCATTTGGCTGAACGGAACCTTCGGAGTCGGCAAGACGACCACCTCGCAACTGCTGGTCAAGACGCTGCCCGCCGCGCGTCTTCGACCCCGAACGCATCGGCCAACTGCTCGCCCCGATCCTGGCGGGTGCAACGCGCCTGCTGGACCTGCGACGCCCAGGCCCTGGGTCGTGCTGGTCGACGGCGCCCGCCATCAACTCGAGCTGATCGAGGCCGAGGGCAGCGCACCAGGGCGGCCAGGGCCAGGCGGCAGGGGGACGGGCGGCGGCGGTGAAGTCCTCGTGAATCACGCCGAGGCTGCCGCCGAGCAGCGTCGCGCGTTACCCTCAGGCCGGCCGTGCCTTGGCTTTGGGCGGCTCGCCAATCGTGGGCAGGACGGGCTTGGCGACGCCCAGCTCGATCGCTGTGACGTCGGCGGGGGCGAGCCCCTGGCGCGCAGCCGCAGGGCGGCGTCCACGCCCGCGTGGGTGAAGTGGTTGCACGGGTACGGCTTGAAGACCACGCGCGGCAGCTCCCAGTTCGCGCCCAGGCCGCGGACGGCGGCGGCCGGGTAGGCGCGGTCGCTACGGGAGTTCAGCATGTTAGGGGTTGGAGCTGCCATGCGGTGTCGAGGTGTAGGGGTTCGAGGTGGATGGCGGCGCTCGTCTGGTTGTGGGCGCCGTTGGGGCTCCATTGGTCGATCCACTCGACGATGCCACCGTCGATCCATGACAGGCTTCGTGGCTGACCCGAGCAGCTGTTCGCGGAGATGCGTCCGCCGCGCTGCCACGAGCCCAGCATGCCTGTGGTTGAGGTGATGTAGCTGGTGCCGGTTCCCGAGCAGTATCCGCAGTTGGGGTCGGAGTAGGTCAGATACAGGTGGCCGGCCGCCCCGAATACCGCCGGCGATTCGACGTTGGTCAGTCCGGCGAGGTTGGTCAGCCCGCCCCCGACGCCGTTGGTCCACCAGCGGTCGAGCGGCTCGATGCGCAGCGTTTGGTCGGGCATCGTGCAGACGATGTACGCGCTGCCGCCGTCGTTGACGATGGAGAAGTCGCCGTTGCCGTAACAGGTGTAGAGGTTGGGCTTGTGTGTGGTGCCGCCCGGGGTGTCGTCGCCGCATGGACCGGCCGGGCCTAGGCAGCCCATCGCGTAGTAGGCGTTCGCGCCCGTGCGCCGATAGTCGTCCGGTGCGTTGAACCACAGGATCCACACCCCGTCGCTGGCGCGCTGCACCATCCGCGGGTTGAAGCAGCCTCCGCCCAAGAGGGTGACGCAGGTAGCCTGCCAGCTCTCATTGCGCCAGCTGTTGTGGCCGTTCGGGTCGAATAGATTGCCGCGATAGGTCCAGCTGACCTTGTCGGTCGAGCTCCAGACGCCGAAGCCGCAGAATTGCGAACTGGTGTCTTGCCAGCTGAAGCGGCATCCGCCCGGCGTTCCGTATTGGGTGCCGTAGAGGTAGTAGGTCGTGCCGACCTGGTCGATCACTCCGTCGTGTACGTCGAGACCTGAGATGGTCTGGCTCGATGCGGGCACGACCGCCGGGCCGGCAACCGTCGTGACATGTGTGGTGGCGGCCGCCGCTGACGAGGACACCGAGGCAAAGAGGGCTACTGCGATAAGCACCACGGCTACCGCGATGCGCCGTGAGCGCAGTCTGGCACTCGGACCGAGCATCGTATCTCCTTCGCGCACAGCCTGGTGGCGTCTGTTCGCCTGGGCCGACTGAACATGCTCCACCAGGCCTCTGTCAGCGCGATGCCATGCCTCTGTCATCGCGCTGCCTCTCGGGCACCGCCACAGCCCGGTCGGGACTGGGTCGCGGCGCCCCACGCGGAGACCGGGCCGATCTGGCTGCGGCCCACGGTGGGTGCGGGGGCGCATTACGGGATTCCAGAAGATCTCGATGCGCTCGCCGATCGGCCGCACGCTCTCGCACCGGGAGACCGGTAGACGCGCGGCTCCGCGTGCTGCCAGAAGCGGGCGCCGTAGGAGCCGTCGCCGGTGGCGTAGGTCGGGCCGAGCAGCGCCAGGCAGGTGGGCACGGCGGCCTGCGCGGCGTGCCTGCCTCGGCGGCGCGGTCATCGTGGCTGAGCCCTTGCCAGCCGTGCCCGTTGGGGTGGCTGTGGATCAGGGTCAGGTTGCTGCCACTCTGCGCGGCGCGGTTGGCGGCGCGCTGGAAGTAAGGGGAGGTGAAGGAGATATTGCTGTGGACCAGCCGTTCGCCCGGCTCGGGCAGGATCGCCTCGGTCAGGACGGCGGTGGTGCGTATCGCGCCGCGGCTGGGGTTCCACAGGGCGAAGCAGAGGTCTTCCTGTGCGTCAGGGCGGGTCACATGCGCGGCCAGGCGGGCGGCCAGGTTTGCCGCGCCGGCGATCAGCGGCGGTGTGAGTGGTCCTTCCGGCTTGCCTGGACGGCTCTGCGAACGCCGAGGCGGATCAGTTCGCGCGGGGCTGGTGTCGCGGGATGGCGCGTGGTGTTGCGTCTTGTCTATTGCCGCTGAGTCGCCGGGCAAAGTGCTGGGGGGAGTGGGACCTGGGGTTTGTTGATTGAGAGCTCGGCGTTAGGGGTGCAGGTGAGTCGGACTTCGGATGCTGGGAGTGGTGCGTCAGCGGAAGCGGCTTGGTTGGTGGTGAACGCGTTCTGGTCGACCCAGTCGCCGACGATCCGGCCGTTTGTCCAGTCGTAGGCGGGGTTGTACTTCGACATGGGGCTGGTGGCGATGTAGATGTGGAAGGTGCACGGGAGTCCTGACGGGACGTTGAAGAATTTCCACACGTAGTCGTTCTGCCACTGGTATAGGCCCGACTCGGTGCTGGGCAGGGAGTAGGGCATCGCGCTGGTGCAGTGGGGGATCGCCCAGTGCGGCTCGTCCGAGGTGCTTGTCAACCAGGCGTGCTGCATGTCCGAGCTGTTATCCGGCTCCACCTGGGCGCGTTCCTCCTGCTGGCCGGGGGCGAAGACCATGATGCAGCCGGGCCCGGTCGTCACGTCATAGACGAACGGGTATGTCGCCTGCCCGATGCGTTGACTCTGTCACGACATGACATGCCCGAACGCCGTGACAGCGTCGTGGAAGCGCGCTGACAGCGGTTTGACAGCGCGCTGGGGAATCCTCGATCTGATTGCCGGCCGCCGATGGCCGGGCAGGCGCGGGGTGAGGGAGAACTCGGGTGCAACGAGGGCGATGGGGTTCCGGGGCGGTGATCGCCCTGGTCGGGCTGATCTCCGCGTTCATGTCGAGCGGGGCGGCGGTGGCGAAGGCGGCGCCGGGGCCGGGCACCAAGCCGGTGTCGGCATCCAGTACGGCGCAGACGCCTGAAGCGCTCGCCAAGGCGACGGGGAAGCGGGTGCTGATATCGTCGCTGACCACTGCGAACAGTCAAACGTACGCGAATCCCAACGGCTCGAGGACGCTTGAGGTGAGCCTCGTGCCGGCGCGGCAGCGCACCGCCACCGGCTGGGCGCCGCTGGCGCCGCCGGCTCCCACGGCGCCCGCGCTCGACGTGCCGCCGCCGGGGTCGGGGGTGCTGGTGAAACCGGGCACCGGCGCGCCGGGTGCGGTTCGGCCCAATGCCAGCACCAATCCGGGGATGACCGGATGGGCCGAGGTCTACAAGAACTTCCCCGGCAACGCCTACTGGGGCGGCGACGGAACCTCGTGCCCGGGAGCGGCGCCGCAGCCGCTGTGCGCAAAGGCCGGCCTCGCCTACGACTACTCGGTGACGGTCCGGTCGTTCTTCCAGTTCAACGTGAGCGGCCTGGCGGGCAAGCATATCCAGAGTGCCGAGGTCAACCTCAAAGAAGCGTATGCCCCGTCCTGCTCGGCGACCGGGATCGAGATCTGGGAGACCACTGCGGTGGGGACCGGCACGACGTGGAACCAGCAGCCGATCTGGCAGAACCTGATCGAGACCGACGGACACGCGTACGGGTATACGAATTGTCCGGGGAACATGATCGGGTTCGACGCGACGACGGCCGTTCGCGACGGCGCCGGCGGCTCGGGCGTGGCCACGTTCGGGTTCAAGGGCGTAGGCAACGAATCGGACCACCTGTCCTGGCGGAAGTTCGCGCTCAGCCCGGTTCCGGCCTTGATCGTGAACTACGACTCCCCGCCCGACGTACCGGGCAACCTGACCGCGGGCAACCCCCACACCGGCGGCACGATCCAGTGCGCCGATCACGCCCATGCCCCGTATGTATCGACCGCGACGCCGTCGCTGCACGCCACGGTGACCGACGCCGACGGCGGTTCGCTGGTGGCGGCGCACTTCCAGTGGTGGGTGGGCGGCACCTCCACCTTCGTCGGCGAGGCGACGTCCCCTAACGCCGGTTCCGGCGCGCCCGAGAGCGAGTCCGTGCCACCCGGCGCATTCGGCGAAGGTGCCTACATCGCCTGGCGCGTCCAGGGCATCAACGGTGACGGAACGGCGGGTCCATGGTCGCAGTGGTGCGAGATGATCGTCGACACCACGCCGCCGAACCAGCCGCCGACGGTCACGTCCAGCGTCTACACAGAGGACAAGCCCGGAGGCCAGGGGACCTTCAGCGGCAGCGTCGGCCAGACCGCGCCGTTCGCCTTCACGGCGAACGGAGTGCCGGACGTGACCGGGTTCGTAGATTGCACGGAGTCGACCGCTGACGTCACCAAACCCGGCGGCGGCCAGTGCGACCCCACGACTTACGTGGCGGCGAACCAGCTCGGCGGTAGCGCAACGGCCAACATCACACCGCTCACCTACGGGCCGACCGAGCTGTATGTGGAGAGCGTCGACCGGGCCGGGAACAAGGGGCAGGTCTACCACAGTGACCTGGGCGTTGCGCAGCCGTTCGAGGGTTACCACTTCGACGTCGATCGTGGTGCGCCGGCCGTGGGCATCTGGCACATGGACAATTTCGGTGCACTCGCCAACGTGCCCGACAGTTCCGGCAACCATCACGACGGCGCGTCAACAGTGCCGAACAGCGCGTATTGGGCCGCCGGGAGGATCGGGGAGTCGCTGCATCTGGTCGGTTCGCCGGCCGCCGTGACGACCAGTGGTCCGGTGGTGCACACGAACACGTCGTTCACGGTCTCGGCGTGGGTGAAGCTGGACAACACCGGTCCCGGTGCGTACAACGTCGCCAGCCAGGACGGCAGTCAGGACAGCGGGTTCTACCTGCAGTACCGCGGCGATTCCAACAAGTGGGTCTTCATGATGGTCAACAGTGACGTCGCGAACCCGGGCGCCGGCGTGGCGTTGGCGAACACCCCCGTGCAGACGGGGGTGTGGACGCACCTGGTCGGTGAGTACGACGCTGGCGCCGGACAGCTGAAGATCTTCGTCAACGGTCAGTTGGCCGGTACCGCGGCTCACACGAACGCCTGGGACGCCGGCGGCGCGTTCGCGATCGGCCGGGACAAGTACAACGGCGGCCTGACCGACTACTTCCCCGGATCGATCGACGAGGTGCGGGCCTACCAGCAGGTACTCCCGGCGACGAGCACGGGCGACGGCCGCGACGACGTGGCCGACCTGGCGACCGGCAATGTGGTGCAGGAGGCGTTCCTCCCGCTCAACGAAGGCTCCGGCACCAACGCCGAAGACGCGTCGGGCAACTACGTCAACGGAACCCTCTCCGGCGGATACACCTGGACGCACGGCCACGCCAGTCTGAACGCGGTCCATTTCGACGAGGCGACCAGTCAGATCGCCACGACTACTGCGGCGGTGCGTACCGACGCCAGCTTCACCGTCAGCGCTGAGGTCAAGCTCGACCAGCTCGACAGCACCTGGCAGACCCTGGTCAGCGAGGACGGTCAACACGTGAGCCTCTTCGCCCTGCAAGAGTGCCCGGACAAGGGGCGGTGGTGCTTCTCCGTCGCACCCAACGACACGCAGAACCCCGCGTGGCAGACCGTTTACTCGGCGACCGTGCCTCAGGCGGGGGTGTGGACGCAACTGACCGGCGTCTATAACGCGGCCACGAAGTCCCTCAGCATTTACGTCAACGGGCAGCTGCAGCCGGACAACACTCAGGCGGTGACCAGTGCGCCGCAGGCGGGCCTCACTGGAAACCTGGTGATCGGCCGAGGGCGGCAGAACGACACCAACCTCGCGTATCTCGGCGGAGCCATCGACGACGTCCACGTCTACGAGGGCGTGCTCAGCGGGATCCAGATCAACGCCGAGTACCAGCAGGAGCTCCTGCACAAGGTCCCGGGACCGGCCAACCCCTATCCGAACGAGCTGACTTCTTACTTCCAGGCCGGTGTCGGACACTTCACGACGTCGGGACCCGTACCCCAGGGTTACTACGCCGAGGGCCAGCTCGGCATGGTGATGCCCGTGGGCACGGCGAACACGAGGGTCCTCTACTCCTGCGAGTACAACCGCGGGCAGTTCGTCTCGGCTCAGTCCGACTGCGAAGAAACGCCGACGCTGACTACTCGGCTCCTTGGCGTCATCGGCGCCGTCTACACCTCGCAGCCGTCCGGAATGCCGTCGCAGGCGATCTACCGATGCTTGGTGACCAGCAACGGTGACCACTTCGTCACGGCAGACCCCAACTGCTACAGCAACCCGACCTTCAAAGACGAGGGCCAGCTCGGGTACGTCGTGGCGTACACGACCCTCGACCGCTTCCTGAAGACGGATGCGCCGGCCGATCACGCGATGGCCACCAGTACGTTGCTCGTCTCACCGGGTGCGGCGTTCATGTACTCGCTCGCCAACTACTCACTTGAGGGATCGCTGGGGCTGCTGAGTCAGACCACTGGCGATGTCCCTGTGTTCACCTGCGTCAACGGCGGCGACGCGTTCATCGCGACGACGAGCGACTGCGGCGGTGGCACGGCGCAGAGCATCGCCTGGATCGGCAACATGTGGTCCGCGCCGCCGCAGGCCACGGCCACGGCGCCGCTATTCGACTGCAAGATGGCCGACGGCTCCGGCGAACGGTTCAACTCCGACGACTCGACCTGCGAGGGGCAGACCGTCATCGGCCTGCTGGGCTACGTCATCACTCAACCCTGAGTTCCTCCCGCGCGGCTCGGCACGGGGGAGCCGCGCGGGAGGCCCATTTCTTCGGCTGTCTTCGGCGCTGCGTCCGCGCCACTTCCACGGAGGGTCTCGTGTTCGCTCAACCTAGACATAGGCCTAGAAACACGCCCAAGCCCGCGAGCCGGGCGGGGAGAATCATCGCGACCGTCACCGCGACGGCCGTGGTGTCCGTCGTGCTGCCTGCCGTCTCGCCGGGTTTCGGCGCGGCTTACGCGACAACGCCGAATTCCCATTTCGTGCCGCACCCGGCGCAGGTGGAGCAGGCGGTGGCGGGCAGTTCGGTAGCGGTGCTGGCGCCGATGTCCGATCCCGCGTCGGCTAACGCGGGTATCGGCGCGGGGACAGCAAAGACGAAACGGTTAGCGGCCACACATAACACGG
>CAVQPP010000244.1:0-4497 GCA_963714445.1 uncultured Actinomycetota bacterium | reverse complement strand
AAGCGGTGCGGCCGCTGCCGCTGCTGCTCGCGTACCTGGCCGACGATCCCGAAATGAGCGCCGCCGTCGGGCCGGGGGCCTTGAGCGGCCTCGGCGGCATCATCTACGCGCTGGTACGCCTCTCCAAGCTGCTCGGCAAGCGCATCGGCGACGCGTTGCCCGACGCGCTGACCGCGCTCACGCACGCGGCGGACAGCCTGATGGACCTTCCGGACGCCGACGGCTCGATCGCCGACCTGGCCGACGGACTCGCCGGCGCCCTGGTCGCGGCGGTGCTCGTGTACGAGACCTCCGGCCTCGACGACGCGGGCAAGCTCGCCCGGCGTCTCGCCGACCGGCTGTTCACCCTCGACGAACTCCACGGCGGCGCACGCACGCCCGGCTTCGCCCGCGGCGAGGCCGGGATCGGCTGGGCGCTACTGCGGTATGCCCGGCAGCCCGCCTTCGGCGAGGACACGCAGCCGCATGCCGCCGCCGGTACCGCGCTGCTGCACTCGGCTCTCCGCTCGGCGCTGCGGACCGGTGACCTGACGTGGCACGCCGGGCTCAGCGGCACCGTACTCGCCGCGATCGACGAGCTCGGCCCCACGAGCACCTGGGCCGAAGACGGCGACCTCGACTACTGCGTCCGGCTGCTCGCCGCCCCGGCACCGACGTACGACCTGAGCGTGTATCAGGGCGTGCTGGGCATGCTCGAACCGCTCCTCGCGCTCGCCGGCCGCGGCCACGAGGCCGCCCGCGAAGCGCTCATCCGCCGCGCCGGCGGCGTGCTCGGCCTGATCGAGCAGCACGGCGCCCAGTGCGCGACCCCCGAGAACGTGCCGTCCCCGGGCCTGCTGACCGGTTTGTCAGGTATTGGATACGGCTTGCTCAGGCTCGGCTTCCCGGAAGCCGTGCCGTCCGTAGTGCTCCTCGAATCGTGAACACGAACCACACCCGCCGGAAGCGCACGCCGAAGACCACGGAAGGATCGCCCGAAATGACTAACAAGACCGCGGACACCCTCGCCTCCCGCACCGCTGCCTCCTCCCCCTCGGCCACCAGCGAACCCACTGACATTCAGGCGTCGCGCCAGGACCCGGCAGGCGGAATCCGCCTCTCCGGGCGCAACCGGATGTGCACCCGTGCGCGGGCACTCGCGGGCATGGTGATGACCAGCGGCATCGTGGTCGCGCTCGGTACCACGGACACCACCTCTTCCATGCATCACGGCTTCATCAGCTAGCTTTCTCGTCCGTATGTAAGGGATATGGTCAGGCGTTCGACAGCCGATTAGCATCGACCATCGTGCGTCCCCGTGAGCATTACGTCATCGGCCGTGATTCTGAGTTACGCATCGTCGAACGCGCGTTGGATGACGCACGGGGCCGTCGCGGCGGGGTCGTCTTCCTGGTCGGGGAAGCGGGGATCGGCAAGTCCCGCCTGGCCGCCGAGGCGGTCGACACGGCCTTCGACTCCGGCATGCGCGTCCTGCGCGGACGCAGCAGCACCACCGGGCCCACCATCCCGTTCCGGCCGCTGACCGAGGCCCTGATGTCGTTGTTCCGGGATGGGGAGCCGGTGGAGGAGCTGGCGCTGGGCCCGTACCGTCCGGCGCTCGGCCAGCTCATCCCGGACTGGGACACCGGGGACCGGGCGAGCGTGTCCATGGTCGTACTCGGCGAGGCGGTGCTGCGGCTGCTGATGGCGTCCGGCAAGGACCGCGGCGTGCTGCTGCTGCTGGAGGACCTGCACGACGCCGACCCCGAGACGCTCGCCGTGGTCGAGTACCTGGTCGACAACCTCCAGCACACCCCGGTGCTGCTGCTCGCCACGATCCGCACCGAGTTCTGCGACGCGCTCGAGCTGGCCCCCTCGGCCAACCGGCGGGGCATCGGCACCGTGCTCGAACTGCGGCCGCTGACCCGCCCGCAGGTTCGCGACCTGGTCGCCGCGCAGCTCGGCACGCAGCCCGACAAGGTGCCGCAGGCGGCGCTGCAACGGCTGTGGGACGACAGCGCGGGCAGTCCGTTCCTGGCCGAGGAGCTGTTGCAGTCCATGGTCAGCAGCGGCACGCTGGTGCGCGGCCCGGACGGCTGGCGCGTCGTCGGCGAGCTGCGCAGCGACGTCTCGGTCACCCTTGCGCGCGGCATCCTGCGGCGCATCGACCGGCTCGGGCCGCGCGGCCTCTCGCTGTTCTCCGCCGCCGCCGTGCTCGGCCGCCGCTTCCCGCTGACGGTGCTGCAGAAGATGACCGGACATCGACGACCGGGGCCTGCTCAGCCACCTGCACGCCGGAGTCGCCGCGCAACTCGTCGGCCCGGACGAGCCCTCCCCCGACTGGTACTCCTTCCGGCACTCGCTGACCGTAGAGGCCCTGCTCACCCAGCTGACCCCCGGCAGCCGCGCGGAGCTGGCCGCCCGAGCCGCACAAGCAGTACAGACCCTGCACCCGGACCTGCCCGGCGAATGGTGCCTCCTGGTCGCGCAGCTCCACTCCCAGGCAGGCGACCCCGCCGCCGCAGGCCGGCTCTTCGCCGAGGCAGGCCGACGAGCCCTGGCAACCGGCGCAATCGGCTCGGCAGTAGCGCTGCTCAACCGAGCCGAACGCCTGCTAGCCGACAGCACAGACGCCGCCAGCCGCGCCGAAGTCCTTGAATCGCTGCTGCCCGCGCTAGCCGAGGCAGGCGAATTCGCCCGCGCCTTCGACCTGGCCGAGCGCGTGCACGGCCTGGACGGCGCGGGCCTGAGCGCCAGCCGGCTAGCCGTGCTGCACACCCGCCTGGCCAAGGTCGCCCACACCGCCGGCCGCTGGGCAGACGGCAACCGCCAGATAGCCCGAGCCAGAGCCGCCCTAGGCCCAACCCCCGACGAGGCCGACGTCGCCCCCGTCGACGTCGTCGAGGCCTTCCTCGCCCTCGACACCCCGGGCGCCGACCGCACCCGCAGAGCCGAGAAACTGGCCCGCTCGGCCGTAGACGCCGCGCAACGCCACGACCTCCCCGTCGTCGCCTGCCAAGCCTGGGAACTGCTAGCCACAGTCGCCCGCGAACGCGATCCCGACGAGGGCCTGGCGATGCTCGGCCAAGCCCTCTCCACCGCCGAGCGCTACGCGACTCCCGGTCCAGCGCCTCTACGCGATGACCCGAATCGGCGTAAGCACCTGGCTAGCCGAGGGCGACACCGGCGGCATGCTAGCGGCCACGCGACGAAGCGCAACGGCTAGGCGCGGCCACGATCGTCTACACGCTCGAGGGCATCAGCATCCTCGACTCGATCATGCACTCCCGCTTCGCCGAAGCGAGCCGCCGCCGCAGACGAATGCCTCCCGGTCATCCGCCGCCTGCGGCTAGCCCCCGCGGTCCGCTACGTCCTCATGGCCCAGGCAACCCTCGCCGCCCACCGAGGCGACCGAGCCGGCATGGAGCGACCCCTGGCCGAGTTCGCCGAGTGGGACGGCCGAGGCTCGCAGGAGGAACCCCTGACCATCGGCTTCGCCCGCGCATTCTGCGCCCTGATGGAAGAGGACCGCGACGCAGCCCTAACCGAGCTACGCGCCGTCTCACGCCTAGAGCGAGCGAACCCGAGCACGTACTACCTCACCGGCCCACACGGCCTCGAACTCCTCCTAGACGCCCTAGCAGGCCACGCCGACCGTTCACGCCTGGACGCGACCGCCGCCACCGCCCCGGGCCGAATGCGCTGGAACCGCCAGTTCCTCCTGCTCACCGACGCGGTCCTGCTAGGCCGCGAGGGCCGAGCACGCCAAGCCGCCGCGGCAGCCGAACAAGCAGTGCGCGCCGCCGAGCCCTACCCCACCGCACTCCACCTCGGCCTACGCCTAGTCGCGGAAGCCGCAGAAGCCGACGGCTGGGGCGAGCCAGTCGTCTGGCTGCGTCAAGCCGAGCACCACTTCCACCAGGAGGACGTACCCGCAGTAGCAGGAGCCTGCCGCGCCGCCCTACGCCGCCTAGGCGCCCCCGTCCACCAGCACCGCGCCGGCACCGACCGCATCCCCGAAGAACTGCTCGCACAGGGCGTGACGGTCCGCGAGTACGAGGTATTCGTGCTCCTCGCCGACCGGCTGGGCAACAAGGACATCGCCGAGCGCCTGTTCATCTCCCCGCGCACCGTCGAGAAGCACATCGCCAGCCTCATCACCAAGTCCGGCCACGCCAATCGCGCCGGCCTCTGCGCCTGGTCGGCATCCCTCAACGCGGCTCACAACACACGCGTCCGGGGCTAAACGAGTCGCCGCGTACCTCGACATCACGCCGAGGTACGCCGCGACCCATATATCAACCTACATAGACAACCGGTTACTGTAGAGCCGGCTCCGCGTCCTCGCTCTGCGCAGCATTGACCGCCGCGTTCGCGGCGGTCTGCTCTCTCGCGACACGGGCTCCGGGCAGCAGCAGCGCGCACAGCGCGCCGAAGGCGAGGACGGTCGCGCCGACCCACAGAGCGGGCCGCAGACCGTTCACGAAGGTCTGGCCCGAGGCGTATCCGAACACGACC
>CAVQPP010000243.1:0-17813 GCA_963714445.1 uncultured Actinomycetota bacterium | reverse complement strand
GGGCGCCTCCAACGCGAGGTGGCGGACTACGCGGTCCAGTTCCACGGCGGCATGGGGTACATCGACGAAATTGGCGCTCGCGCTACTTCCGCGACACCCGGCTCGACTCCATCGGCGCCGGCGCGGACGAGGTGATGCTGCGCATCCTGGCCCGCATGGACGGCTACACCGCCGAGTAGGAACGCGGGCGCGGCTACGTGTGCCGGAACACCGCCTGGCCGCCGCCGCTCGCGATCATCCGGCGGTCCTAGACCAGACGCGTCCCGTCCATGACAGCAGGCCCCCCTGCGCCACCGGCGAGTCCGCGTCGAGGAGGAGCCACTCCGACGGCCCGCCCGGGTGCTGGAAGGACGCGTAGAGGTCGAGGCTCGGCGCGATGTAGGGCGGCTCGAGGTCCGCGTGGGGGCGCGACCCGGCGGGCCAGCTCCCGACGTCGAGGACGATGAGCGAGCGCGCGGCGTCCACCCACGGATCATCGAACGTCGCCCTCGGCGTGCAGCGCACCCACGTCCTCCATGTCGGTGGGAGCGGGCCGGGCGGCGGCCAACTGTCCGACCACTCGATCATGCGCTGATCGAAGTTGTCCCAGAACGGGAACGTGGCCCGGTCCTCGCCGGGCCACAACGTCGCCGCGCGTCGGCAGCGCGTCGGGGTCGGGCACGTCCGGCGGGTTCACGTCGTCGTGTTCGAGCCCCTCGACGTCGCCCACGGACCACACCATGGCGTGGAGCACCGGCCGGCCCTCCTGGCTCATCTCGACCCGCTGGGCCAGCACCGTGCGGCCGGCGCGCAACGGGGAGACCACCAGGTCGACCGGCGCGAAGGCGGCCACCGAGAGGTAGTGACAGAAGAAGCTGGCGGGGCGGGCAAAGGGGCTCTCGGCCCCGGCGGCCCGGAGGGCGATGGCGGCCACATACCCGCCACAGGGGCCCCAGATCTCCCAGTCTCCGTGCACCTGCGCCCGATAGCGGCCCTCCCCCAGGTGCTCGGGCTTCGTGTCCACCTCGACGTCACCCATGGCTCCCGGCCTCCCAGCGCTCCCGTGTCAGCTCGGTGACCGCGACCTCCTCGCCGCGGGGCCCGCTCGTCGTGAGCCAGGGCACGAAACCCAGACGTTCCATGACCCGTCCCGATGCGACGTTGTCAGGCTCGTAGATGCTCACGATGCGCTCGAGGCCTCCGGTGGTGAACCCCAATTCGACCGCGGCGGCCCCGGCCTCAGTGGCCAGGCCGCGCCCGCGGAAGGGGCCCGCCAGGCGCCACCCGACCTCGACGGCAGGGAGGATCTGGGGCAGGAAGTGCGGCACGGCGAGGCCCGCCCAGCCGATCATCGCCCCACTGGCCCGGTCGATCAGCGCCTCGATCCCGAAGCCGTCGCTCTCGTAGCGCTCGAGCATCCGCGAGAGGAAGTCGGCCGTCTCCGCCACGGTCATGCCCCGCCGCCTCGGATACCACCAGAACGACTCCTCGGCGTGGATGACGGCGAGCTCGTCGAGGTCGGACGGGCTGAAGGGCCGCAACACCAGCCGGGCCGTCGTCAGGACGGGAATGAGGGGACGGCGCATCGGCGCGGCCGGTCAGCCGGTCAGCCGAGGGGGAGCCCGGGGGCGTCCGCCAGCGACAGGTCGTGGCCGGGACGGGCGGTGGGGGCGTACAGCTGGTCCGGGCGAAAGGAGCGCACCGAACGGTCTCCGGCACGCCCGCCCACGACCTCGACCCAGGTCTCACCGGTCTCACGGTTGGTCACGTGCGCCACGAAGTGCCACGAGGCGCCGCGCAGCCTGGTGCCGTCGACCTGCACCGGGTCGCCGGGCCGCAACCCGGCCCAGCGGGTACTGCGACTGAGGTCAGCCACGGCGACCGCCAACAGGGGCGCAGAGGAACCGGGCGCGGGCGCGCATTGGTCTCTTTCTACCCGCTCGCAGGCATGAGCCGTGGCGGCCGGGCCAGACCGTATCCTGACGGGCGTGGCGCTCACTCTCCCACGCACCCTGACGCCGTCGAAGGTGACCGCCTTCACCAACTGCCCGCTCGCCTTCCGGTTCACCCAGATCGAGCGCCGGCCGGAGCCGCCCTCCCCCCACTCGGTGAAGGGCACGCTGGTGCACGCGGCCCTCGAGGGCCTCTTCTGGCACCACCGCGCTGGCGACCGCACCCCGGCCGCGGCGGGGGCCGAACTGCAACGGGCCTGGGGCGCGCTGCAGGACGACGAGGAGTTCAAGCAGCTCGAGCTCGACGGGGACGCGGCCGAGGCGTTCCTTGCGGACGCGCGCACGCTCGTCGACAACTACTTCCGCCTGGAGGATCCCGACCGGGCGCACGCGATCGGGGTGGAGCTCGGCGTCGAGACGATGGTCGACGGAATGCGCCTCCGCGGCATCATCGACCGCCTCGACCTCGCGCCCGACGGGAGCCTCATCGTCGTGGACTACAAGACCGGGCGGGCACCGTCGGAACGGTTCGAGCGCGGCGGCATGGGCGGGGTGCAGACCTCGATGTACTCGCTGAAGATCGGGCGCAGGCCGAGCACCTGCTCGCAGAAGGCGACTGTCGGGTGCAAGGTGCCCGAGGGGACGCACACCGCGACGTGGTCGATCAGTTCGAGCGGAACTTCGCGCGCACCGCCGTCGATGTCGGTGCCGGGCAACTCGGCCATGACCGGATCGGTGCGCTCGACGAAACGGATCGCCATGTCGCCGAACCCTGTGATCGTCGCGTCCGCGGCCGAGATGACCTGCGCGCCGTGCGCTGCCGCGCCGGCGAGCGCCGCCTGCGCGTCATCGCAGAGCACGGCGATGACGGCCACGCCATCGCCGTGCCGGCGAACGTATTCGGCTGCCGGGTGGGTCGGGGAGATCGCGCGAGAGAGCACCAGCCGCACTCCGCCGTGGACCAGCAGGACGCAGTCGAGCCCGGACTCGGGGCGCCGGTAGCGCTCGTCGATGGTGAATCCGTACCCGTCGACCAGCTTCTCTGCCGACTTGACGGTGTCCTCGACATGGAACTCGGCGTAGGCGATTGCCTGCATGCTGTGCTTTGGCACAGTGTTGCTCGGCGCGGTGTTGTCAAGCACAGTCATGGATTCCCTCTCTCGGGACGCCTGGTCGCGCCGGTACTGGCCGGCCCGAACAGAAGGCTGATGTTGTGCCCGCCGAAAGCGAAGGAGTTCGACAGAGCGCAACGCACCGGCCCGCGTCGGGCCGTTCCCTGCACGTGGTCCAGCTCGCAGGCCGGATCGGGGGTTTCGAGGTTGAGCGTCGGCGGCAGCGCGCCGTGTGCGACGGACATCGCGGTCGCCGCGGCCTCGGCGGCTCCCGAGGCGCCGAGCAGGTGCCCGGTCGAGCCCTTGATCGAGCTGACCGCGGGGTCGTGGGGGCCGAACACCGCGTGCAGCGCGATCGTCTCGGCGACGTCGCCGAGCCTGGTTCCGGTGCCGTGCGCGTTGACATAGTCGACGTCTGACGGCTGCGCGCCCGCGCTGGTGAGCGCCGCGCGCATCGAGTCCATCGCGCCCTCGCCGTCGGGGCGGGGCGTCGTCGGGTGGTGCGCGTCGGTGGAGGCGCCCCAGCCGATCAGGTCCGCGTAGCCGGACGCGCCGCGTGCCGCGGCGTGCTCGGTACGTTCGAGTACGAGTACTGCTGAGCCCTCGCCGAGCACGAATCCGTTGCGGCGACTGTCGAACGGACGACTCGCGGCGGTCGGATCTTCCCAACCCGCGGCAAGCGCGCGTGCGTTGGTGAAGGCTGCTGCGATGGTCGGATGCAGCGACGCGTCCGCTGCGCCGCAGACAACGATGTCTGCTTCGCCGGCGCGGATCAGCCGTAGGCCCTCGCCGATGGACTGCGCTCCGGCGGCGCACGCGGTGGTGATCGCGGAACTGTAGCCGCGGATGCCGTACTTGATGGCGATCCGCGCGGCCGCCATGTTCGACAGCATTCCGGGCAGCAGGTAAGGGCTGACTCCTGGCCGTCCGCTCTTCTCGCGTCGGCGCGCGGCGCCCTCGTAGCTCTCCAGACCGCCGCCACCGGTGGAGACGATCACCGCGATGCGTCGCGGATCGACGTCCCGGCCGACTTCGATCCCCGCGTCGGCGATCGCGCCGTCGGCGGCGGCGATCGCGAGCAGCGCGAAGCGGTCGACGTACCGGGCCTCGGTCGGCGGCAGCACGGAGCGCGCGTCGATCGGCGGCGAAATCCCGGCCGACTCGAGCCAGCCGGCCACCGGGTGCTCACCGTCCGGGCGGGTCAGGCCGCTGCGACCGGCGAGCAGCGCGTCGAAGAACTCCTCCGGCTTGCTACCGAGCGGGGTGACCAGGCCGATTCCGGTGATCGTCGCCGGGGCCTGGTTCGGTTGCGCGGCCATCAGGAGCCCTGCGTTTCGAGGTGGCGTTGACGCAGCAGGAACTTGCGCACCTTGCCGGTCGGGCCAACCGGCACGCTGTCGTCCGCGACGACGAGCACGCGGCGAACCGTCGCCGCCACGTGCTCGTCGAGCGCGGCGGTTACTTCCTTGGTCCGATCGCGCGACGGATCGGCGCCGTCCGTGAGCTGCAACAGAATGTCCGTGACGACGAAGTCGCCGTCACGGACCGCGACCACTGTGCAGTCCAGGACCTCGGGGCAGGTGGCGAGCACCTGCTCCTCGCTCATCATGGTGAAAAGGCGCTTGCCGTTGCCGAGATCGACCGAGTCGACCAGCCGGTCCATGTGGTAGTAGTAGCCGTCGTCGTCCCGGTACATCAGGTCACCGGTGAGGAAGTAACCGCGAACCCTGGTTCGGTACGTGGTCGCCGAGTCGTTCCAGTAGCCGAGCGCGAGCGTCGGGGACTTGGTGCCCAGCTCGCCGATCTCGTACGGACCGAGCGGCTGGCCGTTGGGGTCGAGGACTTCGCAGTCCACGAACGTGTGCGGCCTGCCGACGCAGCGGCCGTACCGGTTGCTGTCGAGGCTGTGCGTGATGAAGAAGTGCGAGTGGCCCATCTCGGTCGAGCCCAGACCGTCGATGAACACTGATCCCGGCCGCCGCACCCGGCCCTGCGGGGTGGCGAACACCCGGCTGCCGACCGCGATGAGCCGGCGGATGTGCGCCTCGTGCGCGCAGTCGCCGGTGTTCCACCACAGCGTCACCGACTCCAGGTCGCGCCCGGCCAGGTCGCGTCCGGCCAGGTCGGCCCAGGTCACGGCGAAGCCGAAGACGCCGCGCGGTCGCCACTGCTCGATCGCGTCCAGCACGGCCGGCCCGGTCTGGTCGGAGAGCAGAGCGACTTCCGCGTTGAAGCTGAGCACCTGGTTGATCGCGATCAACATCGCCGCGTGCGGGGATGGCAGAGCACTGAGGACACGGTCGGCGCCCTGCGGGATCGGCAGGGAAAGCCGGTGCCGAACCGCCGCGTAAAGGCTGGAGTGCGAATGCACGACTGCCTTCGGCATCCCGGTCGTGCCCGAGGAGTGCGTGATCGCGATCGGGTCGCCGGACCAGTGCGGATACGGCTCGGGCGCGGCGTCGGGATCGGCCGCGACGCCGAGGGCCGCCGGCTCGGCGAGCAGTGGCACGCCGTATTCGTGGCCGGTGAGGGCGGCACGGTGCGCGGGGTCGGCGATAAGGCCGATGGCTTTCAGACGGCTGATGTAAATCGCCGCGCGCTCCCCGTCCAGGTTGGGGTTGACCAGCGCCGGGATCGCGCCGAGGCGGGAGAGCGCGAGAAAACTCAGCACGTTGTCGGCCGCGGCGGTCACGTACACGGCGACCGGATCGCGCGGACGTACGCCGAGCGCGTGCAGCGCGGCGGACCGAGCCCGCACCGCGCGGTCGAGTTCGCGCACGGTCCACGGCTCCCAGGCCGGACGGCCGTCCACCTCGGTGTCGAAGGTGATCTTCGGCTCGTCCAGGCCGACGCCGAGCCGCATGCGCGTGGTCAGCACATTCCCGGCACCGACTTCCGGGTCGGCCGCCAGCAATGCTCGGATGTTGGTCGGGCTCATCTCGTGGCTTTCTCTCGGGGCAGTGTTGTTGAACCGCGTGTGGCTGAAGCGCACTGCTGATAAACGGCATTACTGTTGAGCGGCACTGCTTTTGAACCGCGTGCCCCGTGGCGGCGGGAGGCGCGGATGGGGCGGCGGAGCGTCAGGGTCGGCGGGTGACGAGCACCGCTTCGGCCCGGTCTGGATCCCCGGGTCCGTCGCCTTGCTCGGCGGCGATGAGGAGGACTTCGTCGGCGTCCCCATCGCGCAGCAGCCAGTCGGCCTCAGTGAACGCGTCGGCGGGAATGCCCTCCGCGTTGGCCGTGCTCGGGTTGGCGCTGTACTGATTCGCGCTGTACTGCTCGTTTCGTCGTGGGCTGATACTCACGACGGGCCCGGTCAGCCGCCGGCGGGCCGCGATGTGCCCGAGGACGGCGTTCGGGTTGGACTGGAAGAACAGCAGCGGGGGTACCCGCCGCCCGGTGCGCACGGCGTCGGCGATCGCCCGGGCGGTGGCCCGGTCCCCGCCGACGCTGACCAGCAGGATCGCCGTGCTGGTCGGAGCTTGCGCTGTACTCGAGTCGGGCACGGTGTTGTCGAACGCTGTGTTATCGAACGCTGTGTTATCGAACGCTGTGCTTACCGAACTTTTCGGAGCTGTGCTGTTTGCGGCTCGGCGGCTCAGGCAGCGATCGGCCACCTCTGCCACCAAGGGGTTGAACGATGAGACGACGAACCCTGCTATCGGGGTGAGCGTGTCGTCCTCGGTCTCGGGCCATCGCGCGTAGGCCAGGATCCGCAGGTCAAGGTGCTGCGGTACGGTGACCGGCCACAGTTCGGTCCACGTCTCGATCATGCGGCACCCACCAGCAGCGCGGTGTTGGCCCCGCCGAACGCCGCGTTGACGCAGAGCGCGTATCCGGGGTCGGCCCGGCGCGGGCCGTCCAGTACCAGATCGAGCCGGCACTCGTCGTCGGGGCCGAGGTAGCCGGCGTTGACCGGCAGCATTCCTTCGCGCAGCGTGAGGACGGTGACCGCGAACTCGAGCAGCGCCGACGCCTCGAGGGCGTGACCGTGCACTGATTTGGTCGAGCTGACCGCGGGCCGACCCGGTCGAGGGCTCGAGCCGTCGCCGAAGTCAGTGCCGCCGAAGACCGTGCGCAGCGCGGCCGCCTCGGCGCTGTCGCCGAGCTGCGAACCGCTCGCATTCGCGTTCACGTAGCCGACCTGCGCGGGCTCGATCCCGGCGCGGCCGAGTGCGAGCTCGATGGCGCGGGCCATCCCGGAGCCGGATGGTTCCGGCCGCACCACGTGGTAGGCGTCACCGGCGCGTCCCCAGCCGGTGAGCAGGGCCAGGATTTCGGCGTCCCGGCGTCGTGCGCTCGGCCCGGATTCGACCACCGCGGCGACGACCGCGTCGCCGAGCAGCAGGCCGTCGCGTTCCCGGCTGAACGGCCGGGGCTGGCCGCCGCGCGTCAGTGCGCGGCCGGCGTCGAAGACCGCGAACATGTCCGGTTCGACCAGATATCCGGCCGCGACCACCACGCGGTCGGCGCGGCCGGATCCGATCAGTGCGGCCGCGTCGGCCAGCGCGGTGCTTCCGGCGACGCAGGCGTTGGTGTACGTCCGGTCGATCCCGGGCAAGCCGCAGCGTTCTGAGACGCCCCGCGCGACCTGCTCGGCGACCGGCGCCGTCTGCGGATCATGGTGCAGCGACAGCAGGACCGGCACGCTCGCGGCGTCGCGAGCGGTCAGGCCGGTCTGGCGCCAGGCGTCCTCGATCGTTGAGATCAACTCGTCGGCCAGCCGCGGCGATCCCGGCGACTGAGCCGCGTAAGCGGTCGTCCGGCGCGTGACGTCGAACCGTGAGACCGGCCCGAAGCCCGGCCGGCCGGCGGTCGCCGCGTCGATCAGCGGCCGGGTGCCCCGCCCGAAGGCGGACAGCACTCCCAGACCGGTGACTGCTACCGGAGCCACCGATGCGACCTGCTCGTTCCCCCCTGGTACCTTCACGTCAGCTCGATTCCGTCCCCTGTCCGAGCGCTTCGCGCAGCACGCTCGCGGCATCCTCGACGGTGCGTATCCGGGCCAACTGCTCGTCGGTCAGGTCCAGGACCACCGAGTACCGCTGTTCGACCTCTGCGATCAACCAGGTCAGCTCGAGCGAGCCGACCACGTCGTCGACCGTCTCCGGCGCGCGGTCGCCGAACGCGGCGAGCATCGTCACGACGGCTGCCCGATCGAGTACCGCGGAGGTTTGTCCCGACACGAGGGGCTCCGTCACAGCGCGCTGCCGACGGCGGAGCCGTCCATCCGCGACGCCACCTCGGCGGTGAACTCGTCGATGGTCATCAAGGCCGTGCTCTCCATGTCGTCGAGCTCGAACTTGACCGAGTACTGCTCCTCGACCTGCACGGCGAGGTCGGCGAGGGCGAGGGACTCGAGGTCGAGCCCGGCCGGGCCGAGCACCGTCTCGCCGGTGACGTCGGCGACGTCGTAGTTCATCTCGCGCAGCGCGGCGATGACGAAGTCGCGAATCTGGTCGCGCATCTGTTCTCCTAGGAGACGTGTGGAAGCTCTCGGGCGGGTCGGCGGCGGGCGGCGCGCCGTCAGTTGAGGTACGGATCGACCGCGTCGCCGCAGACGAGCGCGCGCGATCGGCCGAACTGGTACTCGGCCTGGCTGCGGGGCTGGCGTCGGCGCCGTCTTCTGAGCTGCGGCTCGGCCACGAACCGGATGGGCGTCCCGTCGTGCGCGGCGCCGCGGTCCACGTCAGCCTGAGCCACGGACGCGGCGTCATCGCCGCGGCCGCCAGCACAAACCTCCGGGTCGGCGTGGACGTCGAGGCCGTGCGCCGGATCCCGGTCGGGGACCTGGCCCGGCGCTGGTTGCGCGTCGCCGAGGCGGAGTGGATCGAGCGCCGCGAGCCGGACGAGCGGATCGTGGCCTTCCTGTGGCTGTGGACACAGAAGGAGGCGCTCGGCAAGGCCTGCGGCCGGGGTCTGGCCGGTGGTGCGGGGCTCTCGCGTGAAGTATGGCTGCCGGAAAGCTGGCCGCCAAGGGGTAACAGCGGGCTGATGTTGACCGTGGGTCAGCAGGAGGCCCGAGTCGGCACTGCCACTACGGGCACTGCCACGCTCGGCCCGGTTCCGGGTTCGCCGGAACTGGCCGTGGCCGCCGGAATCGCCGACGGCCTGGTGTACGCGGCGGCGGCGCGCGGTGCCGGCGCGGTCGGCGCGATCGTGCGCAGCGGATTCGGCAGTCACGGCGCCGATACCGCCTGAGACGACTCAGCGTTTCGTGTCGCTGAAGACGGTGATGTCGCGGCCTGGGATACTGCCTCTTCGGTCACGGCCGCGTCGGCCTCCTCGGCCGCCTTCCGCAGCGCCGCGGCGTCCCGCAGGACCTTGCCGGTGGACGTGCGCGGCAGCTGCGGCAGCACTCGGATATGCCGGGGCAGCTTGAAGCCGGCGACCTGCTTTGCCAGGTCAGCGCGCACATCGTCGGCGGTCGCGCCGTCGAGCGTGACGTAGGCCTGGATAACCTTGTTGTCGAAAACGATTACGGCGGCGGTTACGCCGGAAAGACAGCCGAGGGTCTGCTCGACCTCCGTCAGGTCGACCTTGAGCCCGCCGATCGAGACCTGGGAGTCGCGGCGCCCCAGGATCGTGACACGTACGGTCTCCGCGTCGATGCGCGCGGCGTCGCGGGTATGCAGCCAGCCGTCCGACCAGCGCGCCGCGTCCATCAGGCCGAGGTACGGCGGGTCGGGCATCCGGATGTGTAGCTCGCCATCCTGCTCACGCAGCTCAAGGCCCTCAGTCGGATCGAGCGCGGGGCGCAGTGTGCCGGTCAGGTCGGTCGCGATGACTCCGAGCTCTGTCATGCCGTACATCGAGCCGAGCGGGACGCCGTAGCGGGCGTTGAACGCCTCGGGCAGTCCGGGCCGGGTCAGCTCGCCAGCGACGATCATGCGTACGAACGACGGCAGCGGCGGCGGATCGGTCACGCCGGTCAACAGCTCAGCGTGGAAGGGCACGCCGATCACGGTGGTGGGGGCCTCGCCGGCGCCGATCGCGGCGATGATCCCGGCGGCGGTCATCCGCTCGGGCAACACCAGTTCGGCGCCCGCGTAGAGCGCCTGCAGCAGACCGCCGACCAGGCCGAGGACGTGCACCATCGAGGAAAGCAGCACGATGCGATGGCCGCGAGCGGGGAACTCGGGAAGCCGGGCGTAACGCTCGAGCTCGAATACGAGGTCGTCCGACGTGCGCGCGATCACCTTCGACGGTCCGGTCGAACCGGAGCTGAGCTGAATGAGCGCGTGCGGTGTGGCGGCCTTTGTGCCAGTCGGACGGCTCATTGCCCGCGTCTCGATTCGCGCGAAGCCACGCAGCGCGGTGCTCGCCGCGGCGACCGGCTCGACCAAGACCTGCGGGGCGAGGCGTTCGAGCGCGCGGTCCACCTCGGTTTGTGTCAACCGATGATCAAGTAGGCTGACCTGCGCGCCGAGCCGCCAGGCGGCCAGCAGCGAGGCGACGAATCCGAGCGAGGGCGGCAGCACCAGCGTCGCGGCGCCGTCCGCGGTCAATCCCGCTTCGGCGAGCTTTCGCTCCTCCCGCGCGACCAAATCGCGCAGCGCCGCGCGGTCGATTCGCTCGGCCAAGAAGAGGGCCGGCTGGTCATCGGGTCCGCCGAGCAGCACGGAATCGATCCAGCCGGGTGCCCGGCCGATAAGGGTGGGGCGGGCGGGAGCAGTCAACACGACCCCCGGGTCTCGGACGACGTAAGGGCATTGGGTTGATGTGCAGTGGTACCGTCACGCGAGGCAGACGCTGTCACATCCGTTGCGTTCGGTCAAGGGCAGTCACACCGGTCCAGACCAATTTCCCGATCGGTCTGGACCAATGCGTGAACGCCAGGCAGCGGTTATGCTGCGGATTCGCGGCGGCGAAGGTCGTTCGCGCGGCAGTTGAGTTAGCTCCGCGGGTCGTTCTGGGTGGGCAAGCGCACGCGGCGGGACCCGCGAGCGTATGCGAATACTGCGAAGGAGATCACGGATGGCGCCAGAGGCCGAATTCCCTGGTTGGAACTGGGAGGACCCTGACTCGCTGGCCGGAGTTCTGGACGAGTTCAGCGAGGGGTTGGCGCGGTGCGACTCGCTGAAGATTCTGGACGAATCGGTCCCGCGCAGCCGGGAACAATTCGCCGCGCTCGGGATCACCGGCGTCGAATTCGCCGCGTTCCGGACGGAACATCCCTCAGGTCTCGGTACGGATATCGCCCCGCTGCGAACCGCGCATGAGACGACCGAGCCGGGGCGGATCTACCGGGTCGATGATCAAAGCCTGTTCACTCAGCTGGACATCGGGCAGCCCCTGCCGTTCGACGACGCCAGCGTGGACTGGGTCTATGCCGAGCACCTGATCGAGCACGTTCCCCTCCCGATCGCGATCCGGTGGCTCACCGAAGTGCGCCGGATCCTGGTGCCCGGGGGAGTAGTGCGCATCACCACGCCGGACCTTGCCAAATACGTCGAGGGTTACCGCGCCGCGCAGGAGGGGAGCGGCGGGTTCTTCTCGAAGCACCGCAGGAGGCTGCGGATGATGCGGGTCGGCCCGGCGATGCCGGAGCGCAAGGCGTTCATGTTCAACCAGATCTTCTACCTCTACGGCCACCGCTGGATCTACGACCTCGACGAGCTGCGCCACGTAGTATCGGAAGCCGGATTCGCTCCGGAGTCGCTGCGGGTCTGTGCGTTCCGGCAGGGCTCGCGACCGGACGTCGCCGAGCTGGACACGACCTTCCGCAGCGACGAGACGATCTACGTCGAGGTGGCCGTCTGATGCCGCTGCACCCCGAAGTCGAGGCGATGCGCGCGCGCAAGGCGCGCGAGGGTACGCCACCGCTTTACCGGCTCTCACTGGCCGAGGCTCGCGCCGCCGACCTGGCCGACATCCAGGCGGCGAGCGGCACCGGCGAACCGGTGTCGGCCGTCACCGACCGGACGATCGACGGCTCCGGCGGCCCGCAGCGTATCCGGATATACGAGCCCGAATTAGTTCTTAAGGACGACCGCGAGAACGGCGGCAGTGATCGCGGCCGACCGGTGCTGATCTACTTCTACGGCGGCGGCTGGACGCTGGGCAACCTCGAAACCTGCGACGCGATCTGCCGCGCGCTGACCAACGCGGCCGGCGTCGTGACGATCTCGGTGGAGTACCGGCTCGCCCCTGAACACCCCTTCCCGGCGGCGGTCGAGGACTGCCATGCCGGTCTGACCTGGGTCGCCGCGCACGCCGACGAGATCGGCGTTGACCCGGCGCGGCTGGCCGTCGGCGGCGACAGCGCCGGCGGGAACCTCACCGCGGCGGTCACGCTGCTGGCCCGCGACGAGGGCGGCCCGGCGATCCGGCACCAGCTGCTGGTGTATCCGAACACGGATTATCAGTGGGATCCGGAGGCGCTGCGCGCGTACGAGGATCCGTTGCTCTTCAACCGTTTCTCGGTGGAGTGGTACTGGAAGCACTACCTGCCCGAGGAGAAGGACGGGCTCAACCCGCTCGTCTCGCCGCTGCGTGCCGAGACGCTGGCCGGGCTGCCGGACGCCACCGTGATCACCGCCGAGTACGACCCGCTGCGTGACCAGGGGGAGGCGTACGCGCGGCGGCTGCGCGAGGCCGGCGCGGCTGTTGAGCTGCGGCGTTACGACGGCATGGCGCATGGGTTCTTCGCCATGTTCGGGGCGTTCACCCTCGGCCGCGAAGCCATCGACTACGCGGCCGAGCGTCTAGCATCCGTGCTTTGACTGGCGCAGCGCTCTAGCTGACCCGGTTCGCGAACAGCCTCGCCGACCAGGTGACCGCGCCGACCGTGAGCACCGACATGATGATCAGCCCGATCCAGATCGAGTTGTCGCTCGCGTTGCCCTGGAACAGGGCACGCATACCCGCGACGGCCCAGTAGAACGGGTTCCACAGCGCGGTGTCCCGCAGCCACAGCGGCGCGAGCGCGATCGGCAGCAGCACGCCGGCCAGCAGCGCGATCGGCTGCGAGACGGTGTTGACCAGCGGTCCGAGCGCGCCGTCGTTGCGGACGGCCATCGTCATCGCGTAGGCGATCGCCGAGGACATCAGGGACATGAGAATGAACAGCAGGAAGGCCAGCAGCAAGTAGCCGGGGTTGACGGTCAACCCGAACGCGAGCGCGATGACCACCACGATCACGGCCTGCGCCAGCAGCGTGGTGGTCTCCCGCAATGCCCGGCCGAGCAGCAGCGCCAGCCGGCTGACCGGGGTGACCCGGAAGCGCTCGATGACGCCCATCCGCAGCTCGCCGAGCAGCGGGAAGCCGGCCGCGAGGCCGCCGAAGATGGCCAGGGCCGCGAGGAGTCCGGGCACGTAGATCTTGTACGCGTCGTGGAACGTGGTGGCGCCCATCGGCTTGAGCGCGACCTTGAGCAGCGGCGCGAACAGCAACAGGTAGACGAACGGCTGCACCAAGCCGATGATCAGCCAGGACGGGGTGCGGATCACGATCAGCAGCTGGCGCTGGTAGACGAGCCAGGTGTCGCGCAGGATCTTCACGGGTTACTCCGCTCGCAAGTCAAGTCTCAGGGGGTCTGAATGATCGGATCAGTCGGTCGGGGCTTGATCGCGTACGTGTCAGCCCTGGGCGATGGTGCGGCCGGTCTTGGTCAGGAACACGTCGTCCAGGCTCGGCCGCTGAAGCTGGACCAGGTCCGGCTCGATCCCGGCGCCCTCCAGCGTGCGCAGGATCTGCGGGATGGCTGTCGCGCCGTTCTCGGTGTAGACGCGCAGCGAGTCCTCGTTCGGCGACTCGATCTTGCGCACGAACGGCTGGTCGGTCAGCGCCTTCTGCGCCGCACCGGCTTGCCCCTCCTTCGCCGCGTCCTTCGATACCGTGCCGCCGAGGCCGACGATGACCACGTCCCCGGAGATGTCTCGTTTGAGCTCTTCGGGCGTGCCCTCCGCGACGATCTCGCCATGGTCGATGATCGCGATCCGGTCGCAGAGCGAGTCGGCTTCCTCGAGGTAGTGCGTGGTGAGGAAGACCGTCATCCCCTCCTCGCGCAGCCGGCGCACCTCGGCCCAAAGGCCGGCCCGGCTGTGCGGGTCGAGGCCGACCGTCGGCTCGTCGAGGAACAGGCCCCTCGGCTTGTGGATCACGCCGAGCGCGATGTCGAGACGACGGCGCTGACCGCCGGAGTAAGTCATGGTTTTGCGGTCGGCGTATTCGACCAGGTCGAAGGCCTTGATCATCGCCTCGGCCCGCTCACGCGCCTGCGCTTTTCCCATCCCGTTGGTGCGCGCCTGGACGACCAGCTCCTCACGCGCGGTCAGCGCGACGTCGGTGCCGCCGCTCTGCGCGACGTATCCGATCCGCTCGCGCACCTTCGCAGGGTCCTTCAGCAGGTCGACGCCGAAGATCGTCGCCTCCCCGCCGTCCGGGCGCAGCAGCGTGGCGAGCATGCGCAGCGTGGTGGTCTTGCCCGCGCCGTTCGGGCCGAGGAAGCCGAAGATCTCGCCCTGGCCGACCGTCAGGTCTACCCCTTTGACGGCGTCGACCGTGCTGCTGGTCTGGCGCCGTCCGCGGGTCTGGAAGGACTTTCGCAGCCCTCTGGTCTCGATCAACGACAGCTCCCTGGTTTCAGCTTGAGCTAGGCCTGGATGTCCCGGGATCCGGGATGGCGCGATGTAGGTGACGCGGATGTAGCCGTAGTCGCCGGTTCGAGCAGCGCCTCCAGCCGGTCGGCCGCGACGCGCGCGCCGCCGTCGGCGGCGAATCGCTCGCTGATCCGGCCGGCCGCGTCGCGGTACGACGGTTCGTCGAGCACTGTCTCGATCGCCCGGCGCAGGGTCGCGGCGTCGGCGCGTCCGAAGGGCACCCGCAGCCCGGCTCCGGCGGCGGCGAGCTGGTTAGCGATGACCGGCTGGTCGTGCCGGATCGGCGCCGCCACCACGGGAACGCGGTGCGCCAGCGTCTCGCATACCGTGTTCATACCACCGTGGCAGACCACGGTGTCCAGAGCCTGGCGCTGGAGAAGTTCCAGGAACGGCGCGTACGACAGGACGATCACGTTGTCCGGCAGCTCGTCCGGCAGCGCTTGCGCCGACGCGATCACGATGCCCTGGACCCGATCGGCCATCTCGCCGAGCGCCTGCACTGCCCGGATGTAGAAGCCCCCTGAGACGTCAGCCGCCAGCGTGCCCATCGTCACCAGCACGTGCTGCCGGTCCGGATCGAGCCGATCCCACGGGAACGGCGCACGTCCGGCCGCCGCGTCCTGCGCCGAGCGGTCCGCGAAAACCGGTCCCACCAGCGCGTAATGCGCCGGGAACGACATCGACCCGGTCAGCGCGGGGCTGGTGAGCGCGAGCACCAAGTGCGGCGAGAAGCGCGGATCGGTGAACTCGTCCTGCGGCAACCCGGCCCTGTCCCACAGAGCACGAAGATGCTCGATCATCTGCGCCTCGACCGGCGGGAAGGCCCGCAGTGGCCGGGTCAGCTCCATCGACGAGCTCGCCAGCGTCGCCCACGGGATGCCGTGACGGTACGCGGCGAAGGCTCCGGTCGGGGTGTGTTCGTCCGAGATGACCACATCGGGCTGATATGCGAGCACTGCCTTTTCCACCGCCTTCGCGGTGAACTTGGCGTAGGGCACGATGAACTGCTCCCACAGCGACCTGATCGCCGAGTAGCCGCGCGCCGCCTGCTCACGCAGCACCTTAGAACCGGTCGGGAACAGCTGCGCGTCCGGCCCGACCAGCGGCCGCAGAAACATTTCCGAGCCCGCCCAGGCGACTTCGTGACCGCGCGCCGCCAGTTCCCGGCCCAGCGCCACGGTCGGGTTGACGTGCCCGGCCAGCGGCGGCGAGACGAACATGAACCGGCTCACCGCAGACCCCTTAGGTTAGCGTCCTGATAGTGGCTGTGTCTTGTGGTGCGCGCGGGACGGCGGCATACTACAGCTCGCCGGGCAACTGGAGTAGACCAATAGTTGAGATCGACCGTGGTCAGGGGGGAAGCGTGACCGCACTGGAGGCGGTGGCCGTCCACCTGCCGCCGCACTCGCTGCCGATCGAGCAGGTCGTGGCGGATCTTGGCCTTGAGTCGAAGCAGGCGAAACTGCTGCGCCGGTTCCACGGTCTCGACCGGGTACGGTACGACCTGGACGGCACACTGTACGACCTGCTGATCGGCGCGGCCCGCGCGTTGGAACCGTTGCGCGGCCAAGAGAAGCGCGTGCGCTACGTCCTGCACGCGCGCAGCATGACGCAGGTTCCGTATCCTCTCAACCCCCTGGATCAGGTGTGCCGGGAGCTCGGGCTCGAACACGCGCTCAAGTTCGCGGTCACGCATCACGCCTGCGCGACCGGCCTGCTGGCCGTGGACGTCGCGGGCAGGCTGCTGGAAGCGGACGGCGACCCGGACGCGCTGGCGCTTGTCATCGCCGCCGACAAGGCGTTCACCCGCGACGCCAAGCTGGTGCCCGAGACCTCGCTGTTCGGCGAGACCGCGGCCGCCGCTCTGGTACGCGCGGGCGGCGGACGTGATCGTGTACTGTCATATTCGGCCGTGTTGCGCGGCGAGTTCGACGGCAGGCTGGCCGAGGACCCGGACCTCCTGCAGCGTTATCAGCGTGCCTATCCGGAGTTGCTGGCCGAAACCGTTTACACGGCGCTCGATTCCGCGAAGACTGACCTCGAACAGATAAGCCTGATCCTGCCGCACAACGTGAACCGGATCTCCTGGCGCATGTTCTGCAAGCGGATCGGCTATCCGCTCGAGCGCGTACTGCTGGACAACGTCCCCGAGCTCGGCCACAGCTTCGCCGCGGATGCGTTTATCAATCTCCGTACCGCCACGGATCGCGGCCTGCTCAAACCGGGCGACCGCTACCTGGTGGCCGCCGCCGGGGTGGGCGGGGCGTTCTCGGCCATGGTGCTCGAGAACTGACACGGCGCACGACAGAACACGATCGTTCATCCCTGGTTCAGCAGCGTCGCTGAAGCCGAGGCAGCCGAAGCGAAGTCGCCGAAGCCGAAGTTGCTGGAACTGCGTTCTAGTCCGATATCGAGCGGGATGGGACCGGCACCATGGAACAAGTGATCGAGGAACAGAGCACCGGCCAGGGCGAAGGCGAGGGCGTGCCCCGCGCCAGGGTGGTGGAGAGCATCAATCTCCTGCTTCCCCGGGTGCTCAAGCGCGAACTGCCGGCCCAGCGCGAGGACGTGTGCCTGTTCGACGAACTCGGCCTCACGTCCGCCAGCACGCTGGCGCTCATCCTCGAACTGGAGGAGGAGCTGGACATCCAGATCGAGGTCGAGGAGATCGGCCAGGAGGACCTGCAGTCGCTGGGCACGCTGGCCGACTACGTGTCCACCCACGCGATCACGGAGGACTGACGCCGTGTCCGGCGCCCCCGCGCCCCCGCGCGGCGAGGCCGCAGGCCACCCGCGCGTCGGCCGGGTCGCCGCCCGCCGATACCCCGGCCACTCCGAGCTGTCCCTAGACCCCGACCTGCGGGTCTACCTCGGCGATCTGGTCCGGCCGTACGGCATCGCACTGCGCGATGACCTGCTCGAAACGGGCGTCGGCCACACCTACGCGGAGATGGCCGAGCAGCTGATCCCCGACGTGGTCGGCGAGAACGAGCCGGTCGACCTGGTCATCCTCACGTACGCGATGCACGACGTGCGCCCCGGCCAGTCGACCGCGCTGTACCTGAGCGATGTCTGTCCGGGCAAGCCGCAGGCGTTCACCGTTTGCGACCAGGGGATTGCGGGTCCGTACACGGCCGTGCGCATCGCATCCGAGTACATGCGCACC
>CAVQPP010000242.1:0-10106 GCA_963714445.1 uncultured Actinomycetota bacterium | reverse complement strand
TTCGACGATCTCGGCCGGGAGATGCACTGCGCGAAGATCGTCGAGGATCCCAACGCCCCGACCGCCAGCCGCTACCTCGCCGTCTACCACAGCACTCTCGTCGACGGACGCTTCCACTCCGCGCTGGCGACCTCCGCCGACCTGCTCGCGTGGCACTACGTGCGCGACTTCGGCCCCGGCAGCTCGCAGCCGACGCTCGCCGTCGTGCCGGACGGCGGCGGCTACCTGGTCGCCTGGGAGCAGGACCCGAACAGCCACATCGCGCTGCGCTACTTCGTCGATCGGGACACGCTTTTCAACGGTCCGCCCCTTCGCTCGTTCCACGCCCGCCGCCGCACGCTCTCGCGCTGCGCCGAGGGAACACCGAACGTTTACTCAGTGCTGCTGAACCCTGATATCGACCACTCGGTCATCACACTCGGCGGGCACTACTGGTGGAAGTGCGACGTCGACCGGCAGCTGATGGCGACGCTGACGAATTTCAAGCGCTGGAACGTCGTGCGACGGCCCGAACTCGACGACGCGCTGCTGGCCTTTGGCATCGGCGGCAACATCGGCGGACGCGATCCGATCACCTTCCTCGACCTCTCGCTCTGCGTGATCGAGGCGCAGGGCGTCAAAGGCGACTTCGGGTCCTGGCGCACGTACGTGTACGACTACGCCGCACGCAAGGCCGAGCTGGCGGCGATCCGCACTGACGGAGGAAGCCAGGCGTTCGCCAATCCGCATGTCACGGCGCTGACTGCGCCGGATGGCCGCCGGGCCATCGCCGTGAGCCTGTTCGTGCCGGGCGATGGCGCGGCACGAGGCGAAGGCGGCCAACTGATCTACTACCGAACGTACTGACACTGAACCTGCCGATCTACTTGCGCGCGAGCAGTCGCTCGATCCCTTCCGGCGAAAGCAGATGCCGCGCGGCCATCCGCGTCGCGCCCTCTACTGCGGCACGTTCGCCGAGCGCCGAGGTCTCTATCGCCAGCGTGCGCGTCGCCAGCGGCAGTGCCCTGCGATAGATGACGCCACGGATGTCGGCCAGCAGATCCTCGTGCAGTTGCGCGACCACGCCGCCGAGCACGATCGCGTCCGGGTTGTGGAAGCTGACCAGCGAGGCCAACACCTCGCCGATCTGCTGCCCGGCCAAGCGAACGAGGCGACGAGCGACCGGATTGCCCTCGGAGACCAGGCGCACCACGTCACGTCCACTCGCTGCCGGCAGCCCCGCCTCGCGCAGCGCACGTGCGATGGCCGCGCCCGACGCCACCGCCTCGATGCATCCATTGTTTCCGCAGTGGCAGAGCACGTGCTCCTGTCCGGGCAACGGAATGTGGCCGATGTCGCCGGCCGCGCCCGCCGCGCCGCGATGCAGCACGCCGTTCGAGATGATGCCGCAGCCGATACCGGTCCCGACCTTGACGTACAGCAGATGCTTGAGATGGCGCCGGTGGTTGTACTCGCCGAAGGCCATCATGTTCACGTCGTTGTCGACGATCACGGTCGCGTCGTACAGGTCCGCGAAGAAGTCCGGGATGCGGTAGCCGTCCCAGCCCTGCATGATCGGCGGCCGGATGACTGTCCCCGTCTCGGCTTCTACGGGTCCTGGCACGCCGATGCTGACCGCGCGCAGGTGCTCCGGCGAGCGTCCGGCCTTGGCGAGCAGTTCGCCGGTCAGCTCGTGCACGCCGGTCAGCGTGCGCTGCGGACCATCGTTGATGTCGATCTCACGCACGGTCTCGGCGAGCGGCGCGCCGTCGAGCGTCGTCAGCACGGCTCGGCAGTGCGTTGCGCCGAGGTCCACCGCGCAGATCAGCGCGTCGGGCGCGAGTCGCAGCGTCAGCGGCGGCCGACCGCGTTCCGTCGCGGCCGGCTCGGACTCGACCAGCAGCCCGCGTGCGACCAGCAGGTCCAGCCGCTGTGCGACTGCGGCCCGCGACAGCCCGGTGGCCTGCGCCAACTGGCTGCGACGCGTCGCGGTCCCATCGGCGACCAGGCAGGCCAGCTCGCTGAGCGCGGCGAGCTGCCGCGTACCGAGATCGGTCAACTGAGGCTCCCGGGGGCGGCTTATTTATGACGGAACAAAGCCTAAATCTTGCCATTGCCAACGTAAATAGCGCCGATTAACGTACAGGGAAGCTAAACATTACGGAGGACACGATGACGGAACCGCCGTTGCGCGTGGCGATCGCGGGTGCGGGCATGGTCGCCCGGCTGCACCTCGACGCGGCGCGGCGGGCCGGCGCCCACGTCGTCGGCGTCTGTGCCTCCACGCCGGAGCGCAGCAGGCAGGCAGCCGAACGCTTTGGCCTTGAGCGGGCCTTCGCGTCGGCGGAGGATCTGGCCACCGACGACGAGGTCGACGTCGTCCACGTCTGCACGCCGAACGCCTCGCACTACAGCCTGACCGAGCTGGCACTGCGTTCCGGCAAGCACGTGGTCTGCGAAAAGCCGCTCGCGACGACGAGCGCCGACGCCGAAGACCTCGTCAAGCGGGCACAAAGCAGCGGCCTGATCACGGCGGTCCCGTTCGTCTACCGCTATCACCCGATGGCAGCCGAAGCCCGGTCCCGCGTGCGCGGGGGCGCGCTCGGCCCGGTGCGGTTGATTCACGGCCACTACCTGCAGGACTGGCTCTGCGAGCCCGACGACAACAACTGGCGCGTGGACCCGGCACTCGGCGGCGCGTCGCGTGCCTTCGCGGACATCGGCTCGCACTGGTGCGACCTGCTCGAGTGGGTCACCGGGCACCGCATCAGCGAGCTGATCGCGCAAACACAAACCGTGCTGCCGATGCGCGAAGGCGCGGCGCGCGGAACGTTTTCCGGGGACGACGCCTCGGGCGACGCCGCAGCGAGCAGCAGCACGGCAGTGACCACGGAAGACGTCGCGCAACTGCTGTTCCGAACCGACCGGGGCGCGACCGGCGCGCTGACGATCTCGCAGGTCTCCCCCGGTCGCAAGAACCGGCTCTGGTTCGAGGTGGACGGCGCCGCGTCCAGCGTCGCGTTCGATCAGGAGAACCCTGAGTCGCTGTTCATCGGATCCCGCGCGGGCAACGCGAGCCTGCTGCGCGACGCCGCGTTGCTGTCGCCGGAGGCCGCACGTCTCAGCGTTCTGCCGGCCGGGCATCCGATGGGATACGCGGACTGCTTCGCCGCCTTCATCGGTGACGTCTACACGGCGATCCGCTCGGGCTCCGAGACCTCGCCGAACGGCCTGCCGACCTTTGACGACGCCGCGCGCACCGTCCGTCTCACCGAGGCGGTCCTGCGCTCCGCCCGCACGCGCTCCTGGATCGAGGTGCCCTGATGAAGCTGGGTTTTCTCACCGCCTGCCTGCCGCGGCTCTCGCTGCCGCAGATCGTCTCCTGGGCGGCGGGGCATGGCTACCAGGCGCTGGAGGTCGCCACCTGGCCGTCGGTCGGCTCGCGGGATTTCGAGGCCAGCCACATCGACGTGACCTCGCTCGGCAAGCGGGAGGCCGAAGCGATCCGCACGCTCTTCGAAGACAATGGCCTGATCATCTCGGCGCTCGCCTACTACGAGAACAACCTGCACCCGCATGAGCGCCGCCGCCTGCAGGTCGCAGAGCACGTACGCCACAACGTCGACGCCGCGCAGCTGCTCGGCGTCCCCTACGTGGGCACGTTCATCGGGCGAGATCCGGGCTTGTCGGTGAAGGAGAACGTCGTCCTCGCCGGCCGCGTCCTGCCGCCGCTGGTCGAGTACGCAGGCGAGCGCGGCGTGAAGCTCATCATCGAGAACTGCGTCATGGAGGGCTGGCACCCCGACGGGTACCCGGGCAACCTCGCCTACTCCCCCGAGCTGTGGGAGTGGATGTTCTCGCTGGGCTTCTACCTCAACTACGACCCCTCACACCTGCTGTGGCTCGGCATCGATCCGGTCGAGGCGCTGCGGCCGTACGTGGACCGCATCCCGCACGCGCAGGCCAAGGACGCGCAGCTCGACCCGCGCGCCCGGGTGAACTACGGCTTCTTTGGCAAGACCCTGAGCCGGGAGAACCCGTGGGACGTCGGCTGGTGGCGTTACCGGGTGCCCGGACTCGGGCAGGTGGACTGGCGCGGCGTGGTCGACGCGCTGTACGAGGGCGGATTCACCGGCGTGCTCTCCGTCGAGCACGAGGACCCGGTCTGGGGCGGCACCGAGGCCAAGGTGAAGCAGGGACTTGAAATCGCGCATCGCACGCTACGGCCACTGATCGTCGGCTGAGCAGCGAAACAGCGCACGAAACAACAGGGTGAGAATCGTAGAAAATGGAGGGCCGGGAACGATGACCAAACCGATCAGCGTGCAGCTTTGGAGCGTGCGCGAACAGTTGGCCGCCGACCGGGACGGCACCGTGCGCCGAATCGCGCAGCTTGGATTCCGAGCGATCGAGCCGTACAACCCGGCCGACGATCCGAAGGGGCTGCGCCAGCTCGCCGACGAGCTCGGCGTGACGATCTGCGGCGTGCACGCGGGCGGCCTGGTGCGCGACCCGGAGCCGGGACCGGCCTTCGAGGCGGTCGCGCAGCTCGGCACCGAGTTGGCGATCGTGCCCGCGGGCATCCCGGAGGCGCAGTTCACCACGCGTGAGGGGATCGCGCGCACCGCCGACCTTCTCAACGGCCTGTCGGAGCAGGCGGCCGGCTACGGCCTGCGGCTGGGCTATCACAACCACTGGTGGGAGTTCGAGCCGCTGATCGACGGCGTGCACGCACTCGAGGTGCTGGCCGAGCGGCTTGACCCCGCGGTCTTCCTGGAGATCGACACGTACTGGGCAGCCGTCGGCGGCGCTCAGGTCCCTGATGTGCTGCGGCGGCTCGGCGACCGGGTCCTCGCGCTGCACATCAAGGACGGCCCGATGGTCAAAGAGCAGCCGAACGTCGCGGTCGGCGACGGCGCGATGTCGGTGCCCGAGATCTTGGCGGCGAACTCAGCGGCCTGGCGCATCGTCGAGTTCGACAGCTGCGCGACGGACATCTTCGAGGCGCTCGCTCGCAGCCACGCGTACGTCTCCGGTCTGGTCGAGCCGCAGAGCGGCATGGGAGCGCTCTCATGACGAACGGCGCGAGCGGGCCAGTCGGCGTCGCACTGATCGGCGCCGGCGTGATCAGCAGCCAGTACCTCAGCAACCTGACGGCCTTCCCGGACGTGCGCGTCCTCGCGATCGCAGACCTCGATGTCGACCGCGCCGCCACCGTCGCCGAGCAGTACGAGATACCCGCATCCGGCGATGTGGCCAGCGTGCTGGCTATCCCAGAGGTCGAACTCGTCGTCAACCTGACGACTCCGGCCGCGCACGCCTTGGTCGCACTCGCCGCGCTGGAAGCCGGCAAGCACGTCTACGGCGAGAAGCCGCTGACCCTCGACCCGGCCTCCGGCGAGAAGCTGCTGGCCGAGGCGACGTCACGCGGCCTGCTGATCGGCAACGCCCCGGACACGTTCCTCGGCGCGGGCATCCAGTCGGCGCGACGCGCACTGCGCTCCGGCGCGATCGGCACCCCGGTCGCTGCCGCCACGGCAGTGCAGGGGCCGGGACCAGAGTCCTGGCATCCGAGCCCTGAGTTCCTGTTCCAGATCGGCGCCGGACCACTGTACGACCTCGGACCGTACTACTTGACCGCGCTGGTCGCGCTGCTCGGTCCGGTGTCCCGCGTCGCGGCGACGGCACGGCAAGCGCGAGCGCAGCGGGTCATCGGCTCGGGGCCGAAGGCCGGCAGCGTGTTCGATGTCGAAGTCCCGACCCACGTCACGGCACTGCTCGACCTGGAGACCGGCCCGAGCGCCATCTCGACCTTCAGCTTCGACTCGCCGCTCCCCCGCCGGATGATCGAGATCACCGGGACCGAGGGCACGCTGTCCGTGCCGGACCCGAACACGTTCTTGGGTCCGCTGCGCGTGCGCGGTGTGAAGGACGACGACTGGCGCGAGCTACCGATCTCCGGGCCGACGGCCGGGCGCGGCCTCGGCGTGCTCGACATGGCGCGGGCGCTGCGCGGCGGCGTATCGCATCGCGCCTCTGGCGCGATCGCGTTGCACGTGCTGGAAACCATGGCCGCGATCACCGACTCGGCGGAGAACGGCGAGTTCCGGGCCATCGAGAGCACCGCGCCGATCCCGGCCGAACTGCCGCAGGATTGGGATCCGTTCGCCCGCACGCTGGATTGACCGCGTAACGCTGGAATGATCGCAGTGTGACAATCACTCGGGTGACAACCAACTGGGCTGGGAACATCAGCTTCACCGCCGCGCGGATACACCGCCCGCGCACCGTCGCCGAGCTGCGCGAGATCGTCGCGTCAAGCACGAAGGTCCGCGCCCTCGGCACCGGCCACTGCTTCAACCGGATCGCCGACACCCCGGGGGACCTGGTCAGCGTGGCCGAACTGCCGCGAGTGATCGAGATCGACCCGGCCACCGCGACCGCGACCGTCTCCGCGGGCCTGCGATACGCCGAGGTGGCCGAGCAGTTCCACAGCGCGGGCTTCGCGCTGCCGAACCTCGCCTCGCTGCCGCACATCTCGATCGCGGGCGCCTGCGCCACCGGCACGCACGGCTCGGGCGACCGCAACGGCGGGCTGGCGACGTCCGTCTCCGCGCTGCGGATGATCGGCGCCGACGGCGAGCTGGTCGAGCTGAGCCGTCGCGACGACCCGGCGCGTTTCCCGGGCGCGGTGGTCGCCCTCGGCGCGCTCGGCGTGGTGACCGAGCTGGAGCTGGAGTTGGTGTCCGACTTCGAGGTCGCGCAATACGTCTACGAAGGCCTCGCGCTCGACCGCCTTGCCGAACAGTTCGATGCCGTGTTCGGCGCGGCGTACAGCGTCAGCGTCTTCACCACGTGGGCGACCGGCGACGGTTCCGTCTGGCTCAAGCACCAACTCCCCGACAACCCGAACGGCGCCAACGCCGACGAGTACCCGACCCCTCCCGAGCCCGAATGGCACGGCGCGCGCCTAGCCGACGGCCAACGCCACCCGATCCCGGGCATGCCGCCCGACTTCTGCACGCAGCAAGGAGGCGTCCCGGGTCCGTGGCACGAACGCCTCCCGCACTTCCGCCCCGACTTCACCCCGAGCAGCGGCGAGGAGCTGCAGTCCGAGTTCCTACTCCCGCGCGACGCCGCGCCGCAGGCCATCGCCGCGCTGCGCGGCCTGGCCGGCCGGATCGCGCCGGTGCTCCAGATCTCCGAGATCCGCACCGTCGCCGCCGACGACCTGTGGCTCAGCCCTGCGTACGGCCGCGACACCGCCGCGTTCCACTTCACCTGGGTCAAGGACGCCGAAGCCGTCACCCCGGTCCTGACCGCGATCGAGGAGAAGTTGGCGCCGCTCGGCGCCCGGCCGCACTGGGGGAAGCTGTTCACCGCTCCCCCCGACCAGGTCGCTGACCTGTACGAACGCTCGGACGAGTTCCGCCGCCTGCGTCACGAACTAGACCCCGTCGGCAAATTCACCAACACGTTCGTCGGAGCCGTGTTCCCTCCGCTGCCCGATTCGGACTAACCTAGGGCCGTCTGAGTGCCAGATAGTTGAAAGCTTGACCATGTTGGCGTAAGCTCTCCCATGAAGTTGAAATTTGAACTATCTACGGAGAGCGGAGCGATCATGTCTGCCACCACGACTGAGATTCCCGGCTACGTCGCGGGCACCTGGACCATTGACCCGATCCACTCGGACGTCTCATTCACCGTGCGCCACCTGGTGGTGAGCAAGGTGCGCGGCTTCTTCCGCAAGTTCGAGGGCACCGTGGTGACCGGCGAGACGCCCGAGCAGAGCTCGGTCACCGCGTCCATCGACATGGCCTCGATCGACACCAACCAGGAGCAGCGCAACGCGCACATCCGGTCGGCCGACTTCTTCGAGGTCGAGACGTACCCGACGATGACCTACCAGTCCACCGGCGTGCGGCGCGACGGCGACGACTGGATCCTGGACGGCGAGCTGACCCTCAAGGGCGTCACCAAGCAGGTCCCGCTCAAGCTGGAGATCAACGGCTTCGGCTCGGACCGCCTGGGCATCTCGGCCAAGGGCGAGATCAACCGGCGCGACTTCAACGTCAACTTCAGCGGCGTGACCGAGACCGGCACCATCATGGTCAGCGACAAGGTCCAGCTCCACCTGGAAGTCGAGGCCCTCCTCAACAAGCCCGAGGCCTGATCCAGCCGCGACACCCGAAGCGACCGGTCCGGCACCGACCTGCCGGACCGGTCTCGCATTTCACTGAAACTCAGCTCGGCTCCGCTTCCGATGGCGCGTCTGTGGGTTCCACCTCTGACATACGCTTCCCCCTGATCCCCGAGCTGCGGCGCTGCGATCACGCGCGCAAAGCTCTGCGCATGAGATCTGCCAGCGATCGCGGCGCCGCAGGGGATTACGGTGGGGCTACTCGGGGCTACCGGGGCTACTCGGCAGGCACGACCTCCTCTGCCGACGCGGCGATCCCGGTGACCGCGTTCGACTTCGGGATGACCCGGCCATGGAAGAAGTCCGGCCGCACGGCGCGGTAGATGAGCATCAGCGGGATGCCAACCACCAGCGCGCCGATGCCGGTGAGGAAGACGCCGCCGATCGCCCAGTGCGGCGAGAACGGCAACGTCCAGTACGTGGTGCCGTAGTCGGCCGCCCAATAGATGTGGCAGGCGTAGCCGAAGAACGCCCACAGGATCAGGCCGCCAAGTAGCGGCAGCACGCAGCGTAGCCACAGCGTCTTGCCGTAGTGCCCGGCTCGAACCAGCGGCAGGTAGTACCAGAAGCACGCGATACCGGTCAGTCCGTAGTAGAACGCGATAGCTAGGCCGAGCGAGGAGATCGAGTCGCCGAGTACGTTGGTGCTGACCTTCGTCAGTACCGCGTAGAACGCGATCGATGCGAGGCCCATGCTCACCGTTGCCCAGGTCGGGGTCTTGAAGCGCGGGTGCACGCGGGCGAACGCATGCGGGATCGCCTTGTGCGCTGCCATCGACAGCGTGGTGCGCGCGGTCGGCATGATCGTGGTCTGCGTCGACGCGGATGCCGAGGTCAGCACCATGAAAACCAGCAGCTTGCTGAGGAACCAGCCGAAGCCGGCCGAGCCGAAGACCGAGGAGCCAAGGCCGGAGAGCACGTCGCCGGAGTTGTCGGGGTTCGCCAGGCCGGAGCCCTTGTCGCCGACGCCGGCGAAGGCCTGCGCGCTGATGGTCACCAGGCCGTACGTCACGAGCAGCAGGACCGTGGAGAGAACCGCCGCACGTCCTGGCGTGCGCGACTTGTCCTTGGTCTCCTCGTTGATGGATACCGCGGTGTCCCAGCCCCAATAGATGAAGACCGCGAGCAGCAGACCCTGGGTGAGCGTCGAGAACGACGTGATGTCGAAGGGGTTGAACCAGGAGGCGGCGATGTGAATCGATCCGCTCGGAGCGTTCGAACCGTACGCCTTGGCCAGCGCGACGCCGGAGAGCACCAACAACATGATCAGCTCGACGGTGAGCAGCACGCGTTGCAGCCAGACCGAGACCTCGATGCCGATGTAGCAGATCATGGTCATCACGACGATCCACACGATCCCGGCCACCTCGACCCAGCCGGGCCGGGCCGCCACGCCGTTCGCGCCGACCAGCTGGAATCCGTAGCCGCCGGCGATCTGCGCCAGGTTCGCCATCACGATGATGTCGGCCGCGATGATCGCCCAGCCGCCGAGCCAGCCGGTGCGCGGCCCGAACGTGCGGGCGCCCCAGGTGAACGTGGTGCCGCAGTCCGGGTCGGCCTCGTTGAGCCCCTGGTAGCCGAAGGCGATCAGGAACATCGGCACGAAGGCGAGGATCATGATGATCGGTGACTGCAAGCCGACCGCGGCGACGACGAAACCGAGCGTCGCGGCGAGACTGTAAGCCGGGGCGACGGAGGCCGTCCCGATGACGATGCTGGAAACCAGCCCGAGCGAGCCGTGCCTCAGACCCTTGTCGCCGGCGCCCGCGTGCTGCGCCTCGGCAGTCCCGCCGGTGGTCCCCGCTGTCAACTCGGCCATAGACGACTCCTTTGCCCTGCGTGCATTAGGGGTTACGTGGAGAATCGCTCCGGGACGGATGGTTCACAAGTGCAAAGGAGTCGCGTTGCGTGTGCTGGTGACTGGATC
>CAVQPP010000241.1:0-40613 GCA_963714445.1 uncultured Actinomycetota bacterium | reverse complement strand
CACCTCGAGGCGGTGGACCCGGTGCTCGAGGGCTACGTGCGGGCCAAGCAGGACATCATCAACAAGGCTGGCAGCGCGTTCACCGTCCTGCCGATCCTGATGCACGGCGACGCCGCGTTCGCCGGTCAGGGTGTCGTCGCCGAGACGCTGAATATGTCTCAGCTGCGCGGCTTCCGCACCGGCGGCACGATCCACCTGGTGGTCAACAACCAGGTCGGCTTCACCACCTCGCCGGTCTTCTCGCGCTCGTCGGTTTACGCGACGGATGTCGCTCGTATGGTCGAGGCGCCGATCTTCCATGTGAACGGCGACGACCCCGAGGCGTGCGTCCGGGTCGCGGCGCTGGCCTTCGAGTTCCGCCAGGCGTTCAACAAGGACGTCGTCATCGACATGGTCTGCTACCGGCGGCGCGGCCACAACGAGGGCGACGACCCTTCGATGACGCAGCCGCTGATGTACCAGCTGATCGAGGCGAAGCGCTCGGTCCGCAAGCTGTACACCGAGGCGCTGATCGGCCGGGGCGACATCACGCTGGAAGAGGCGGAGGCCGCGCTCAAGGACTACCAGTCCAAGCTGGAGCAGGTCTTCGCGGAGACCAAGGACAGCGCGCCCAAGCAGCTGCCTGACCCGTCCTCGGCGAACCTCAACGGTCACGTTGACCAGGGCGTGCCTTTCCCGGCGCCGGTGAACACCGCGATCACGACGAGGTCGTCAAGCGGATCGTCGAGGTGCACGTCAACCTGCCCGACGGCTTCGACGCGCACCCGCGCGTCATCCCGCAATTGCAGCGCCGCGCGCAGATGATCGCGGACGGCACGATCGACTGGGCGATGGGCGAGACGCTGGCCTTCGGCTCGCTGCTGATGGACGGCGTGCCGGTGCGGCTGACCGGTCAGGACTCGCGTCGCGGCACCTTCACGCAGCGGCACCACGTGATCGTGGACCGTCGCACGGCGAAGGAGTACACGCCGCTGTCGTACCTGTCGGAGAACCAGGCGACGTACTCGGTGTACGACTCGATGCTCTCCGAGTTCGCCGCGATGGGCTTCGAGTACGGATACTCGGTGGCGCGGCCTAACGCATTGGTGCTGTGGGAAGCGCAGTTCGGCGACTTCGGCAACGGCGCGCAGACGATCGTGGACGAGTTCATCTCGTCCGGCGAGCAGAAGTGGGGCCAGCACTCCGGCGTCGTGCTCCTGCTCCCGCACGGCTACGAGGGCCAGGGCCCGGACCACTCCTCGGCGCGCATCGAGCGGTACCTGGCGATGTGCGCGCAGAACAACATGACCGTGGCGATGCCGTCGCTGCCGTCGTCGTACTTCCACCTGCTGCGCTGGCAGGCGCACAACCCGGCGCACAAGCCGCTGGTCGTCTTCACGCCGAAGTCGATGCTGCGGCTCAAGGCGGCGGCGTCGCGGATCGAGGAGTTCACCAGCGGCGAGTTCCGTCCGGTGATCGGCGACGAGACACTGGGTTCAACTGGAACAGGGCAGGCCGGCAACGTGCGGCGCATCCTGGTCTGCTCCGGCAAGATCTACTGGGACCTGGTGGCGCACCGGGCCAAGCAGGGGATCACCGACACGGCGATCATCCGGGCAGAGCGGCTCTACCCGCTGCCCGCGGCCGAGTTGCTGCGCGAGATCGCCAACTACCCGGCCTCGGCCGAGCTGCGTTGGGTGCAGGAGGAGCCGGCGAACCAGGGCGCCTGGCCGTTCATCGCGCTTAACCTGCCCGCGGAGCTGGGCGGCCGTCCGCTGACCTGCGTGTCGCGCCCGGCCTCGTCCTCGCCGGCGGTCGGCTCGGCCAAGCGGCACGAGGTCGAGCAGCACCGCGTCGTCGAAGAATCCTTCGCCGAATGACGCGACACGTGAACTGGCACGACCCTGAGCGCGGCCCGTCCGATCCGGACCGGGCCGCGCTCGCGTAACGCATGGACGAGAAGCACGGAACGGAGCACCGCCGGTGTACTTCACCGATCGCGGCATTGAAGAACTCGAAGCCCGGCGCGGCGAGGAGGAGGTCTCGCTGTCCTGGCTCGCCGCGCGGCTGCGCGAGTTCGTCGACCTCAATCCCGAGTTCGAGACGCCGGTCGAGCGGCTGGCGACGTGGCTGGCCCGGCTCGACGCCGAGGACGAGGAAGTCGGCGACGAGGTCGAGGACGACGAGTACGACATCGGGGGCGAGGGCTGAGCCCGCGCGCACTCGCGCGACCTTCCCAGCCACGCCCGGCTGACCTGCCACTTCGTAGATCGGCTTGACTTCCCAGAAACGCGATATATCGTGGTTATCGAGAGACGCGATACATCGCGTTTTCGAGTCGCAGCACGATGCGGGAGGGCCGCACGAGATGTCAGAGAGCTGGAAGTTGGAACAGCCCGACCAGGTCGCGCTGGGCGAGGGAGTACGGTCCCTGCGCCTGTTCGCGGCGGCCGGACGAGTCAACCTCATCGGCACGGACGGACCGGCCACCCTCGAGGTCACCAGGATCTCCGGGCAGCCGCTGTATGTCGAGCTGTCGGACACCGGAGAGCTGGTCGTCCGGCACGGGGAGCACAACAAGCCGCAGCTGTTCAACTGGTTGTTCGGCGGAAAGCGGGTTGACGTAGAGCTTTCGCTGGCGCTGCCGCCGGACACGTTGCTGGACGTGAGGGTCCTGTCCGGCCCGGTCGTGGTGTCGAACTTCCACGAGCGCGTCGCGGTGAAGGGCGTGTCCGGCGAGGTAACGCTGGCCGGCGTGCACGGGGCAGCGCGCGTGACCACCATCTCCGGTGCGATCACCGCGGAGCAGGTAACGGGCGACCTGACGGTTAAGGCAGTCTCCGGCGCGATCACGGTCATCGCGGGGGCGGGCGGTTCGATCGACCTGGCCGCGGTGTCCGGCGCGATCGCGGTGGACCTGGAGGACCCGGTGCCCTCCACGGCCAGGCTGCAGTGCGTATCCGGCGCGATGACCGTCCGACTGCCGCACGACCCGGACGTGCGTGTGGACCTCGGCACGGCGAACGGACGAGCCGTCAGCTCGTTCCCCGAGGTGCGGGCAAGCGGCTCGCGCGGTTCGCAGAAGCTGTCCGGCACGATCGGCGCCGGCACGGCGACGCTGGTCGGCAAGACCGTCTCGGGCTCGGTGACACTACTGCGGCGCAGCGCGGACGAAGAGCCCTGGGACCTGGTGATCGACGACCAGACACCGCGAGACACGGCACCGCGAGACGAGGCGCCGCAGAGCGCGACGCCCCAAGACCAGATTCCGGACGGGACCAGCGCGACCCCAGAAAGCGCGACTTCCGACAGCACTACTACTCCCGACAGCGCTACTCCAGACAGCGCTACTCCAAACAATGGCGAGAACAGCGAGGATGCCCGATGACACCGGTTTTCGGCCACGGCCGGCTCCGGCTTTACCTGCTTAAGCTGCTGGACGAGAGTCCGCGGCACGGCTACGAGATCATCCAGCAGCTGCGCGAGCGATTCGCGGGCCTCTACGCGCCGAGCGCGGGCACGGTTTACCCGCGCCTGGCCCGGCTCGAGTCCGAGGGCCTCGTGCGGCACGAGACGGACGGCGGCCGCAAGGTCTACCACATCACCGACGCGGGCCGCGCCGAGCTGGCCGCGAAGGCCGGCGAGCTCGAGGCGCTGGAGAGCGAGATCCGCGACTCGGTCAACGACCTGGCCGAAGGCATCCGGGACGAGGTGCGCGAGTCCGCGCGCACGATCCGCGAGGAGCTTGAGGCGGAGGCCCGGGAAGCGGCGATGCGTGCCTCGCAGGAGGCTGCCGCAGACGCGCCGGGACGCACCCGGTCGACGCCCTCAGGCACGCCGGGCGCGGGTGCGGGAGCCGGCGCCGGTGCGCGGCCGGGAGCCGGGCCGGGCGGGCCGTTCGGCTGGCGTCCGCAGCTCGCGCCGCCGCCGGAGTCGAAGGACTGGAACCGCGAGCAGTGGCGGGACTGGAAGCGCCAGCAGCAGGAGCAGTGGCGCGCCTGGAAGGACGACTTCACCGGGCAGCGCGACCAGTGGCGCGACTGGCAGCGTGCCTGGAAGGAACAGTGGGCGCGCCAGTGGAAGGAACAGTGGGAGGAGCACCAGCACCAGCAGGGCAACCCGCTCGGCTGGCTGTTCGGCGGCAGCGCGCCGTTCTGGGGCCATGACGAGCCCCGGGACGCGCCCGGCGGCAGTGGTTCCAGCGAGTCCGGCGAGTCCGGTGCGGGCTCCGGCACGCGTCGCGGCTTCGAGTGGGACATCTTCGGACCGCAGCTGCGCGACATCTTCGACCGGCTGCGTCACGAGGCCGGCCCGCTGATCGAGGCGGCGCGGCGGCACGGTCCGATCTCCGAGGCCGAGCAGGCCGAGGTGCGGGAGATCATCGACCGCGCGATCGCCGAGCTGCGCGCGATCTTCGAGCGCCCCGGTGACGGCGGTTCGGGCGAGCAGCCCACCGACTCCTTCTGAGGTTCTGTTATCTGAAGTACCGACAGATACACCAAGCGCCCCGCCAATAACGGCGGGGCGCAGGTGTTTTAGGCGCGATGGTCTGCGTGGGCTACGCAGTGATGCCCTACACCGATGCTCTACACCGTGAAGACGATTTTTCCTACGAGATCACCGGCGGCCATCTTCGCGAAGCCCTCCGCCGCCTCGGCGAGCGGCCGCACCGAGTCGACGACCGGTCGCACGCCGGTCATCTCGCAGAACCGCAGCAACTGGCCGAGTTCCTGGCGTGAGCCCATCGTGGAGCCGACGACGCGCAGCTGGTGGAAGAAGATCCGGGTGAGCGCGGCTGGCGGGTTCGGCCCCGAGGTCGCGCCGCAGATGACGATCGTGCCCTCCTCGCGAACCGAGGCCACCGAGTGCGCCCACGTCGCCGCTCCGACGGTCTCCATCACCGCGTCGACTCGCTCGGGTAGGCGAGCGCCGGATTCGAACGCAGCGTGCGCGCCGAGTTCGAGCGCCCGCGCGCGCTTCTCCTCGGTCCTCGACGTCGCCCAAACGCGGTATCCGGCGGCGCGCGCTAATACGATCAGCGCGCTCGCGACGCCGCCGCCCGCGCCCTGGACGAGGATCGTGTCACCCGGACGAGTGTCCGAGCGCGTGAACAACATCCGATAAGCGGTCAGCCATGCGGTCGGCAGGCACGCGGCCTCCTCGAACGACAGCGCCGCCGGCTTAGGCACCAGGTTCCAGCGCGGCACAGCTACCTTTTCAGCGAAGGTGCCCTGGTAACGCTCCGTCAGAATCGTTGGCCGCTCGCCGTCGGGTACGCCGCGCCCGGACTCGCCGACGACCGCGTGTACGACGACCTCGTTGCCGTCCTCGTCGATACCCGCGCCATCGCAGCCCAGGATCATCGGCAGCCGCTCCTCAGGCAGCCCGACGCCTTGTAGGGACCACAGGTCGTGGTGATTGAGCGCGGCCGCGCGCAGCTGGACCGTCGTCCAGCCCTCCCGCACGACCGGTTCGGGGCGCTCGCCGAGCTCCAGGCCCTTGAGCGGATCGTCCTTGTTGATCGCCGACGCATAGACAGCAAACATGCCGCCACCTTACCGACCGGTAACGTCGGCGAACACCAGCGCCGAGCCACCACCGGTTGACGCGTTTAAAGTTTCACAGAGCCCTGGCACGATAGCCAGGGCCCTGACCAGCGCAATTCCGTCTCGCGGCTGACTGCTTCAAAGTTTCACGGGACCCTGACAGGCTCTGCCGGTCACAGTCGGGCCACGCCGGCCTCCCGCGCCGCCTGCGCCACCGCCGCCGTGACCGCCGGAGCGACCCGCGGGTCGAACGGCGACGGGATCACGCACTCCGGCGACAGCTCGTCCGCGACGACCGCGGCCAGCGCGTCCGCGGCGGCCAGCTTCATCGACTCGGTGATCTGGCCGGCCCGCACCGACAGCGCTCCCGCGAAAACGCCGGGGAACGCCAGCACGTTGTTGACCTGGTTCGGGAAGTCGGAGCGCCCGGTGGCGACCACCGCCGCGTACTTGCGGGCAACGTCCGGGTGGACCTCCGGATCCGGGTTCGCCATCGCCGCGATGATGCAGTTCTCGGCCATCGTCGCGACCGCCGACTCCGGCACGTTGCCCGCCGAGACGCCGATGAATACGTCCGCGCCGGCCAGCGCCGTCTCCAGGCTTCCGCTCAGCCCAGCCCGGTTGGTGAACGAGGCCAGCTCACGCTTGATCGGCGTCAGGCCCTCGCGGGTGCTGTCGACGATGCCCTTGGAGTCCGCCACTGCGACGTCGCCGATCCCGGCTTCCACCAGGATTCGTGCGATGGCCACACCCGCCGCACCCGCACCCGAGATGACGGCGCGTAGGTCGCCGAGGGTGCGTCCGGTCACCTTGGCGGCGTTACGCAGTGCGGCCAGCAGCACGATCGCGGTGCCGTGCTGGTCGTCGTGGAAGACCGGGATGTCCAGCCGCTCACGCAACCGCGCCTCGATCTCGAAGCAGCGCGGCGCCGAGATGTCCTCGAGGTTGATTCCACCGAACGCCGGGGCCAGCCGCACGACCGTCTCGACGATCTCGTCTACGTCGGTGCAGTCCAGGCAGATCGGGACCGCGTCGACGCCGCCGAACTGCTTGAACAGCACCGCCTTGCCCTCCATCACGGGCAGCGCGGCCAGAGGTCCGATGTCGCCGAGGCCGAGCACGGCGGTGCCGTCCGTCACCACGGCGACGGTGTTGGACTTCCAGGTGAAGTCGCTGGCGAGTTCGGGGTGCTCGGCGATCGCGGTGCACACCTCGGCCACACCCGGGGTGTACGCGAGCGACAGGTCGGCCCGGTTCCGCAGCGGCACGGTCGCGTTGATCGCCATCTTGCCGCCGCGGTGCAACGCGAAGACCGGCGCGTCGAGGCTGACGGAAAGATCGGCGGGATTCATCGGATGAACGGACTGGGAGGGAATCTGCTGCCCGGATCCTGACATCGTGGGCGTGGACATTGAGGGGAACATCCTTCGGTCGGCGGCGAGCGTCCCCGCGGCGCACGAACGAGCGCGACGCCGTCGAGGCACCCGGGTTTAGTCAGCCTCGTCACGAGGCCTGGCTTGCTGGATTCAACCGGCCCGCGCTCGCGTGAGGGTTGGATCGCGGCAGTGCGGGTCGGTAACCGTTGGTGTCCGGTCGCTTAGGTCATTGTGTCATCTTGTCGCGGCGGATGCTGGAGATGTTTCTCCGAACCTGCGCTAACGCGAGAAGAGTGGGTGATATTCGTCAGCGCTCGGTCAGTAATTGGCGGCGGTGTCGGGAAAACCGCCCTTGCCAAGGGCGTACAGAGGCGTACCGTTACGGCAAGCCGGTTCACGGGGCGCGCGAATCGCGTACGGTAAGCACGCGGCCACCGAAACCGCGAACCATCTTCCGAATGAACACGACCGGGGTCAACGCAGTGGAACTCGCCTCCTACGCGGACCGCGCCGTACAGCTGGTGAACACGGCCGATCCGTACCGCGACCAGGACCGTCTCACCACGGTCGACGACGCACGGGCACTGCTGTCCAAGCAAGGAGCCTGCGGACGGCTCACTCACGGGGACCTGACGGAACTGCGGTCGCTGCGTCAGCGGCTGCGGGTGGTGTTCGACGCGGTCGACGCGGGTAATCCGCAGCAGGCCGTCACTGTGCTCAACCAGCTGCTCGAGCAGTATCCGATCCGCCCGCAGATCTCCGGACACGACGACACGGACTGGCATCTGCATCTGGCGGAGGGCTCACCCTCGACCGCAGCGGCCTACGGCGCTAAGGCTTGTATGGGCTTGGCTGTGCAGGCGACCGAGGTCGGCATGGACCGGCTCGGCGTGTGCCAGGCGGCACCGTGCCGCGACGTGTTCATCGACACGTCCACGAACCGCTCGCGCCGTTACTGCTCCGAGCGTTGCGCCACACGTGCGAACGTCGCCGCGTACCGCGCACGCCGCCGTGAGGCCGCGCTGGCTACGTCCGGCGCCTCCGCCTAAGCACGCCCGATCGCGGCGGCCACAGCCTCGCCGCTACGCGCCCAAGCACGAGTTCGTCGGGCACCGCGCCGAACTGGCGTGAGTCGCCCGGCGCGTAAGGGTTGTCCGCGAGCAGCCACCAGCCGCCCTCCTCCCGCCGCGCGATCCGCTTGAGCAGAACCCGTTCGGGCTCACGGGGATCGCGGGCGAGTACGGCGTCTCCGGGCCCTACCGCCACGCCGTAGCGAACCAGAAGCCTGTCACCGTCGTAGTACGCCGGCACCATCGACGCGCCAGACACCCGCGCCATCCCCCATGGGACCAAACCGGTGACACCACTCATATCGACCGATGATCCCACGGTGTGCTGAGTGTCGCTTGGGAGGCCCACGCGCTGTGCCGGATCACACGCGCTGCGCACGATCCCGCGCGGCGCGACCAACCGCTCCGGGGTAGGCTCGGACTCGAACCGAATCTTCGAGGACCGGAGAGGTTTCCCCAATGCGTATTTTCGCCCGCAAGCTGACCGTTTTCGCGCACTGCGACCTGCCGTGCGGCGTCTACGACCCCGCACAGGCCCGGATCGAGGCGGAGTCGGTCAAGGCGATCCAGGAGAAGTACCAGGCGAACGAGGACCCGGCGTTCCGCACCCGGGCGATCGCGATCAAGGAGCAGCGCGCCGAGCTGGTCAAGCACCACCTCGAAGTGCTGTGGGCGGACTACTTCAAGGCCCCGCACTTCGAGAAGTACCCGCAGCTGCACGGCCTGTTCAACGACGCGGTCAAGGCGGCCGGCGCGGGCGGCGCGAAGGGCTCGAACGACCCGGCCACCGGCCAGGCGCTGCTCGACCTGATCGCGCAGATCGACAAGATCTTCTGGGAGACCAAGCAGGCCGCCTGACCTGACTTCGGCCGCTGTCACGGTTTCCCATGACCGCAGACGGCGCGGCCGGGCTCCGGGAACGCTTCCCGGGGCCCGGCCGTTTCCGCTGTTGGAGGCCGAATACTGGCGGACGTGTGACGTGATCGGACGTATCAGTGTTGCGAGGCGACACCGGTCACCCGTTGGAGGTACTTTCTTCTCACGGCAGGGTGCGGACTGCATACGATGCGTGCGGTCGGCGCGGCGCAGACGCCTGGCACGAACGCGGGAGGCACAGTGGACCAGGGTGCGGTTGAACTAACACAGGCCGCCACAGGGCTAGGTTCGGTGGGAGGAGCGACCGCGGTGGAGGATCGCGACTTCGTCGAGGTACGTATTCCGGCCGTCGGCGCCTATTTGTCTGTGCTGCGAACCGCCACGGCCGGGCTGGCCGCCCGGCTCGACTTCACTCTGGACGAGATCGAGGATCTGCGGATCGCGGTCGACGAGTCCTGCGCGATGCTGCTGCAGAAGGCGGTCGAAGGCTCCAGCCTCACCTGCCGGTTCGACCTGGAAGGCAGCGCACTGGCGATCACCGTCTCGGCGCCGACCTTGGACGGCAAGCCGCCGGCGCGTGACACCTTCGCCTGGACGGTACTCACCGCGTTGGCCGGCGAGGTCGACGCGGTAACCGCCGAGGACGGACAAACCGTGTCGATCACTATGGTCAAGCGCCGCGATGGCGTGGAGAAGACGGCGCAGTGACTACCGCGCAGACCCCGATCACGCCCATCCCCGCGAGCACCAACGGGGACTCCGCCGCGATGGCGGCCAACGGCCTGGACACGGTCGACATCGGCACTACTGAGATCGCCACTGTAGACGTCGCGGAGGCCGACGACGTGGACGACGAGACGTTGGACAACGACGCGATGGTCAACGAATCGCTGATCAACGACACGCTGGTCAATGACGCGCTTGCCGACGACGACGCGGCGCCGATCGACCTGCCCGAGGCCGCCGAATCGCCTGCAGCCGGCGCCGGCGCCAGCACTAGTACGCCGCGCACCCCGCATCAGGCCGGTCCGACCACGCAGCGCAGCTCGGCGCATGCCGCCGCGCACGCCGAGGCCCGCGAGCTGTTCCGGCGGATGGCCGAGCTCTCCCCGGAGGACCCGGCGCGCATGCAGATCCGCGACCGGCTGGTACGCATGCACCTGCCGCTGGTCGAGCACCTGGCCCGGCGCTTCCGCAACCGTGGCGAGCCGCTGGACGACCTGACCCAGGTCGCCACCATCGGCCTGATCAAGTCCGTGGACCGGTTCGACCCGCAGCGTGGCGTGGAGTTCTCGACGTACGCCACGCCGACGATCATCGGCGAGATCAAGCGGCACTTCCGCGACAAGGGCTGGGCGGTGCGCGTGCCGCGCCGTCTGCAGGAGCTGCGGCTGTCACTCACCGCGGCCACCAGCGAGCTGTCCCAGCGCAACGGCCGCTCCCCCACGGTCGGCGAGCTGGCCACGCACCTCGGGCTGACCGACGAAGAGGTGCTGGAAGGGCTCGAATCGGCCAACGCCTACTCGACGCTGTCGCTCGACGTGCCCGAGTCCGGGGACGACGAGTCGCCCGCCGTGGCCGACTCGCTCGGCAGCGAGGACGAGGCGCTGGAGGGCGTGGAGTACCGCGAATCGCTCAAGCCGCTGCTGGAGCAGCTGCCGGCCCGCGAGAAGCGGATTCTGCTGCTGCGCTTCTTCGGCAACATGACGCAGTCTCAGATCGCCGACGAGATCGGCATCTCGCAGATGCACGTCTCGCGGCTGCTCGCCCGCACGCTGGCGCAGTTGCGCGACAAGCTGCTCGTCGACGAGTAAGACGACGAGCAGTCAGATCAGCTGATCAGCGAACGTCCCGGCTGAGCACCTTGTGCGAGGCCGGGACGAAGAGCAGCACGACTCCGGCGATCCCGAACAGCCCGACCGGCACGGCCTGCCCGTAGTAGCCGCCCTGGATCTGCCAGTAGCACGCGCCGATCGTGAGTAGGTAGGTGAGCAGCGCCGGCGTCCTCGCCCACGGCTCAATCTTCAGCAACCCCCGAGTCACCCAGCCGACTGCGAGACCGAAGATGGCGAACATCACTCCTGCGGCCTCGGCCCGGCCGCGTAGCACCGGCTGCTCGCTCAGCCCAGCGATCACCAGGTAAATCCCGTAGCCGAACAGCAGCGCCGCGACGATTCCGGTCAGCACCGCGGCCGCCGTCACCGTGCCCGGCCGCGTGATCGCAGCATCGGTCGATTGAGGGCGATCCGCCTGAACCGTGCGCTGCTCATTCACGCTTCGCAGCGTACAACTCGCCGCGTACGCGCCCAGCCCCGCCCCCGACGGCGCAGTAATCCACGCCTAGGTACTGTTTGATGCATGTCCGACGAGCGGTTGGCAGACGACAGCGAGCAGACGAGCGGTCCGGTCGAGCACTCAGTCACGCTCGCCGCGCCGTTCGAAAGCATTGATAACACAAGCCTCGATACCAATGAGATGCGCCGCGGCTTGCTCGTACTGAATCCCAAGGCGACGGCGGCGAGCGAGCGTACCGGCGAGGTGCTGGTCGGCGCGCTCTCCTCGGCGCTCGAGTTGCGTACCGTGCGCACCGAACGGCGTGGGCATGGTGCCGACCTCGCGCGATGGGCGATGGACGACGGCGTCGACGTGGTCATCGCGTTCGGCGGCGACGGCACGGTGAACGAGGTCGTCACCGGCCTGCTAACGCACGGCCCCGGTCCTCACGTACCCGCTCTCGCGGTAATCCCGGGCGGATCGACTAACGTCTTCGCCCGCGCACTCGGCCTGCCGAATGACGCCGTCGAAGCCACCGGTGCGCTGCTGCGCTACCTGCGCGAGCGGCAAACGCGCCTCGTGTCCGTGGGCGCGGTAGAAGCGGATGAAGGCAACGGAACCCGGTACTTCACCTTCACCGCCGGCTACGGCTTCGACGCCGCCGTTACCCGCGAGGTCGAACGGCAACGCGCCGCGGGCCGACGTGCGTCCGGTGCTCTCTACATCCAGCTGTCGCTGAGCGAGTACTTCCGACGTACCGACCGCAAGAACCCGCCGATCACCGCCACCCTTTCCGACGGCACCGAGCTTGAGCCGATGTTCATGGCGGCGCTGGCGAACACCGCGCCGTGGACGTACCTCGGAAACCGCCCGATCCTGGCGACACCTGACGCCAGCTTCGAAACCGGCCTCGACCTGTTCGGCCTGTCCGCCTTCTCGCCGCTCCCGGTCGCGCTCACCGTCGGCCGCCTCATCGCCAATTCCCGCCGGCTCGCCGGCGGGCGCGGCGTGCTGATCCACCACGACCTGCCCGAGATCACCCTTTCGGCGCAACGACCGGTCGCCTTCGAAGTGGACGGCGACTACCTGGGACCACGCGAACGTGTGACATTCCGTAGTGTTCCCGATGCGCTGCGCGTCTTCGCGTGATGTACTTGCTCAAGACGGACTGACCAGCCCGCACCGCGTTCCCGGCCGGGCACGGCGCGGACCGGCCGTCGAACTCGGGGATTTGCACTCGACCTTGAACTCGCTGCCGGGTCATTCATCGGCAGCCTTCGAAGGCAAGGTGTGATCCAGCAGACACCTGAGAATCCCTAAAACCTATCGGCAAACCCTTGTGCTCGGAGCCTGGGCCTGCCACGCTGGTTCACGGCCTTGAAAACGGCTGTGATCGCTTAGCGAGGAGTGTCCGGCCTCCCGCCGGTTCTCTCCCCGGAGCACCAGTAGCAGCCCAAGGTCCACGAACCCCCCGCACGTCCTGGCCGTGGTCGGCACCGCCGACCCGCCGGTTCGAGCGGAAACGCTCGTGAAAGCGTTCACATTCACAAGATCCGCGCATGATCGCGCCGGATCGGGTGAACCGGGAACAATCGACCGAGCGTCTGCATTGAGTAGGAGTCCGGCGTACGTGTGGTGGCGGCGCCAGGACACCTAAAGAGCGTCGCGCTCCCCCGCGGCGCCGCACTACCGCAGTGAGTCGGCAGTGAGCTCACTGCACAACCGCACAAATGAAGACGTTAATGCTCGGGCGGGCGCACCCCACCCCGTCTCAGCTACACACGCGAGGAGTAAGGACAGATGGACTGGCGCCACCGCGCCGCGTGCCGCGATGAGGACCCGGAGCTGTTCTTCCCGATCGGGAACACCGGGCCGGCACTGCTGCAGATCGAAGACGCGAAAGCCGTATGCCGCCGTTGTGACGTTATCGACCAGTGCCTCCAGTGGGCGCTCGAGTCCGGACAGGACGCGGGTGTCTGGGGTGGCATGAGCGAGGACGAGCGCCGTGCTCTCAAGCGCCGCGCCGCCCGCGCTCGTTCCCGGATGGCCTGAGCAACAGCGCCCGAGCCACAGGGACGAACCGCAAGCACAGCGCTAAGGCTATAACGCACCACTGACGACAAGCACCAAGGCCGAGACCGGTAACACAGAGACTGGGCCTGACATCACAGGGACCGGACGCCACAGCAGGCGTCCGGTCCCTTTGTTTTCCGTCAGCCAGTGATCGCGAGACCACCGGTCGGCGTGAGCATAGGCATATTGAACGTCGAGCCACTCGGCGCGGACGCAACTGGATCGACTGTGATCGCGTTACCGCCGGCCAACACCGTCGTAGCGATGTAGTCCCCGAACATCCGACCCTGGCTCGTGTCGGGCAGCCAGGTGGTCAGCATCGGCCCGGCAAGCTGGGTCGGCGCGGACCACGACGTGCCGCCGTTGACCGAGGAGATGTAGCCGACGTCCAGCTGGCAGGTCGCCGAGGTGCAGTTGGCGACCGGGTAGTAGTAGTACGTCAGGCCTATCCGAGTAGAACCACCAGACGTCGAGGCGTCGACCCCGATCCCCGGCGTGAAGTGATCGGCAGTGCTCGTCACCGCATCGATCGGGACTCGCGCCGGCGAACTCCAAGTGGTCCCATTCGTCGAAGTCGACAGAATGATGTCGTTGCTGGTGCAGCCGCTGCGGAAGCGGCAGTCGGACCAGGACACATATACCTTGCCGGCGCCATCGATCTCAGCCGACGGCAGCACGCTTTCACGCAGGCCAGCCTGAGGGGTCACGAGACCCGCGCCGTTACGCACGGCGTCGTCCTCCAGGCCGGAGACGGTGTGGTGACTGGTCCGCGCGACCAGGACGCTGGAGCTCCAGCTGCTGCCGCCGTTGGTGGATTCGAAGGCGCGGATCGCGTTGGAGCTAGCCGAGGAGAACGGCACGACCACGGTCCCATTGGGCTGCACCACCGGCTGACCGCCGATGCCAGCGGGATTGCCCGACGGGTGCTTCAGTCCGCCCCACGAGGCGCCGCCGTCGGTCGAGGTGCTCATGTCCTCACGGTCGCCGCTCGACGCGGTGTCGAACTCGGTGTAGCAGTGCCCGAAGAAGGGACTCGCCGAGTGGTTGTCGCAGACTGTCCAGTTCTTGTCGTAGAACGCGCCGGTCGCCAGGATTACCGGGTTGCCCCAAGTGGTCGCGTTGGTAGACCGGCTGACATCCACGTCGACGTTGCCGTTGGGCAGCAGCCCGAGATAGGAGATGATCCACTCGCCGTGCGAGGCGTCGAACGCGACCGACGCGTCGCTGGTGGCGGTGTAGGGGCCGCCGGTGTTCCCGGTGGTGTCCGGCAGGAAGCCGTGCGTCCAGGTAGCCCCGCCGTTCGTAGACGCGGCCCAGCCGATATTCGAGGCCCCGCCACCAAAGACGCGGCCAACCTGGAACGCGGAAACGATGGTGCTGCCGAAGCTGAAGATGTCCGGCTCGACCTCGGTGGCGTGCTGCGCCTGACTGTCGGAGTAGGGATCGCTGCTGACCTGCGTAAGCGCGACCCCCGCCCGCGGCGCCGAAGCCGCAGCCGCCGGCGCGGCCAGCGCGCTGGCCGGCACAACGGCGAGCACAGCAGCCGTAGCGGAGGCAAGGCTATATATCAGGGTACGATGATTCATGACGACCTTCTGGGTATCACGGTGGGTATCCGCGGCGGCCGCGCGGGTCACGCCCGGCCGCCTCGCGCACATCATTACTCTGATCGCGCGAGGTGCCCAGTGGTTGAAACGGATTCGAGACCGCCAGCCCTCGCGACCTCCTTATGGCTGCGACTGCTCGGGTTCTAGGGAGCGGTCTGCCGCGAAAGTCATGAGTTGTTCGCGCGAGCGCAGCGAAGGAGCGTCCGGTATGTGGGCTCCGGGGATTCGAAGGCTTCGACGAGCGCAGGTGATGTACTGATCGCGTGCTTGTTCGTACTCGGCGTAATCGCGCCGCCATTGCTCGCGGTCGCCTTCGATCACCCACATCCTCACTGGCGGGAGGGAAAAGGTCAGCGCGAAGCGCGTTAAGCCGAAGGCGTTCTGGATCAGTCGCCTACCTCTAGGTCCAGGGTCACGACCGTGCCGCCGTCTTCGCGGGGGGTCATGTCGAAGGTGCCGTTGAGGTCGCCGGTGACTAGGGTGCGGACGATCTGCAGGCCCAGGTTGCCGGCGGTGGCGGGGTCGAAGCCGGGGGGTAGGCCGCGGCCGTCGTCGGAGACGAGGATGCTCAGTTGGTGGCCTCGGCGGACTGCGGTGACTTCTAGGGTGGAGCCGGCGCCGTCCAGGCCGTGCTCGAAGGCGTTCTGGAGTAGTTCGGTTAGAACCATCGCCAGGGGCGTGGCTACTTGGGCGCCTAGTTCGCCGAAAGTGCCTACTCTGCGGGACTGGACGCCGCGGGAGGACGCTCCGCCGCCTGATGCGGCTGAGTAGTCGAGGACCATCGCCAGGACTCGGTCGGCGATCTCGTCGAATTCGACTCGCTCGTCGAGGGTTTGGGAGAGCGTTTCATGAACGATCGCGATGGAGCCTACTCGGCGGACCGCCTCGTTTAGGGCTGCCCTTCCGCGTGGCTCGTCTAGCCGCCTTGCTTGGAGGCGGAGTAGGGCGGCTACGTTTTGGAGGTTGTTCTTTACCCGGTGGTGGATTTCGCGGATCGTCGCGTCTTTGGTGACCAGTTCACGGTCGCGGCGGCGCAGTTCCGTTACGTCGCGGACTAGGACCATTGCGCCGATGCGGGTGCCGCCGGGGGTGAGGGGGATGGTGCGTAGGCGCATTGAGCCGTCGGCTGCGTCTAGTTCGGTGTCTCTTGGGACGCGGCCGTCGACTGTGGAGGCTAGTGCTTCGTCGATTGGGCCTGCTTGGGGAGCTAGGAGCTCGGCGCATACCTTGCCGAAGTGGGAGCCGACCAGGTCCGCCGCGTGGCCTAGCCGGTGGAAGGACGAGACCGCGTTTGGGCTCGCGTAGGTCACCGTGCCGTCCGCGTCTAGGCGGATCATTCCGTCGCCTACGCGGGGCATCGCGTCTAGGTGGCTGCGGCTGTTGGGGTGCGGGAAGCGGCCGGTGGCGATCATTTGCGCTAGGTCCGCTGCTGTTTGAAGGTACGTCAGTTCTAGGCGGCTTGGGGTGCGCGCGGTGAGGAGGTTAGTGTTGCGGCCGATCACCGCGATGACTCTGTCGGCTCGGCGCACGGGTATCGCCTCGACGCGTACCGGGACGGCCTCGCGCCACTCGGGGTCGCCCTCGCGGATTATTCGACCCTCGTCCAAGGCCTGGTCGAGCAGCGGTCGTTTGCCGCGTGGTACGACATGACCGACCAAGTCGTCGGGATACGAGGTCGGGCCGGTGTTCGGGCGCATCTGGGCGACCGCTACGTACCGGGTCTCGTCCGCGGTGGGCACCCACAGCACCAGGTCGGCGAAGGACAGATCCGCGAGCATCTGCCAGTCGGCCACAATGTGATGCAGCCACTCCAGGTCTCGGGAATCGAGCGTGGTGTGAGCACGGACCAGATCGTTCATGGACGGCACTGGCTCAGTATCCCAGGCTCCACGGCCGCGGGCTGGCCTGGAATGGATGATGAGCATGATCACACCGCTCAGTTGGCTAGACGAGCACGCCCGCAAGCGCGAGGCGGCGGGGTTGCGGCGGCGGTTGCGGCCGCGTGCGGCGAGCACCGGGCTGGTTGATCTGGCGGGGAACGACTATCTGGGGCTGGCGCGCGATCCGCGCGTTACGGCTGCTGCGGCTGAGGCTGCGCGGACGTGGGGCGGCGGATCGACCGGGTCGCGGCTGGTGACGGGGACTACGCACGCGCACGCGGAGCTGGAGCATGCGCTGGCGGAGTTCGTCGGGGCCGAGGCCGGGTTGGTGTTTTCGTCAGGTTATATGGCGAATCTTGGGGTGATCACGGCGCTGGCGGGTCGCGGGGACTTGATCGTGTCGGATGCGCTGAATCATGCCTCCTTGATCGATGGCTGCCGGTTATCGCGGGCACGGGTGCAGGTTGTCGGGCATCGTGCGGTGGATGAGGTGGCGGCGGCGTTGGCCTCGCGGAGCGAGGAGCGCGCTTATGTCGTGACGGATGCCGTGTTCTCGGTGGACGGGGACGTTGCGCCGTTGGCGGAGCTGGCGGCGGCGTGCCGGGCACATGGCGCGGTGTTGATTGTGGATGAGGCGCACGGAGTGGGTGTGTTTGGTGAGGGTGGGCGCGGGGCGGTGCATGCGGCAGGGCTTGCGGGGTCGGCGGACGTGGTGATGACAGCGACGCTGTCTAAGTCGCTGGGGGCGCAGGGCGGGGCGGTGTTGGGGCCGCCCGCGGTGGTGGCGCATCTGGTGGATACGGCGCGGCCGTTCATATTTGATACGGGATTGGCGCCTGCGTCGGTCGGGGCGGCGGCCGAGGCGCTGCGGATTCTGCGGGAGCAGCCGGAGCTTGCTGAGCGGGTGCGCGCCGGAGCGCGCGCGTTGTATGAGCTGGCGCTTGGTGAGGGGTTGAGTGCGACTATCCCGACGGGCGCGGTGACTTCGGTTCTGATCGGCGATCCGGACCTGGCTGTGGAGGCTGCGGGGATTTGCGCTGAGCACGGGGCCGCGGTGGGCTGTTTCCGGCCGCCGTCGGTGCCGGATGGGCGTTCGCGGCTGCGGCTGACCGCGCGCGCGGATCTGACTGAGCGTGAGTTTGATATCGCCGCGACGGCGTTGCGGGCCGTGGCCGGGCGTGTCGGTGTGGCGTTCGGGACGCGTGGTCCAGACCAATAGCGCGAGAGGTCTGGACAACTCGGATTGGTCTAGTCCACAATCGGTGACGGCTCGCCGGACCCGTTCCGGCTTTCCCAACGTCCGCACCGCAGGAGGAGTCGTCGCGTGCCCACCATCTCGGCGCCCCGCGCGGTCTTGGACGGGCGGCTGACCGGCCCGGTGACCGTTGCCTTCTCGGACGGCGTGATCCAGGACGTATGTCACCACGACGTACGGGAGAGCGCTCCCCTCGACGCGGACATCGTGCTGTCGAAAGGCATGCTGACCGCTGGTCTAGTGGACATCCAGATCAACGGCGCGTTCGGCGTCGACTTCAGCTCCGCGGATGACGAGGGCTGGGACCGGGTAGCCGCCGCGCTGACGGCCACCGGCGTGACCTCCTTTCAGCCCACGTACATCACCGCGCCGCTCGGCGCGCTGGTCTCCGGGCTGCACACCGCGATCGAGGCCCGCGCACGGCAGGCCGGCTCCGGTAGCGCGCGGATCATCGGCGTGCACTTGGAGGGGCCGTTCCTCTCCCCCGTACGCCACGGCGTGCACGAAGCGCGTTACCTCATCGATCCGACGCCTGAGGCGGTCGATCGGCTGCTCAACGCGCCGGGCCGGGAAATCCTGACGATGGTGACGCTCGCTCCCGAACTCCCCGGCGCGCTCGACGCGGTACGTCGCCTGACCAAGGCCGGCATTCGCGTGTCCGTGGGTCATACGGATGCGGTGGCCGCGCAGATTACGGCCGCGGCTGACGCGGGCGCGACGCTTGTTACACATATTTTCAACGCACAGCGCGGTCTCGCGCACCGCGAGCCCGGCGTTCCCGGCGCGACGATGGCCGACCGCCGCTTCTACTGCGGGCTGATCGCCGACCTGCATCACGTCGCCCCGGAGATCTGCGGCCTGATCTGGAAGGGCGCTCGCGGCCGGGTCGTGCTGGTGACCGACGCGATCGCGGCGGCGGGCATGCCGCCGGGCTCGTACGAGCTGTCGGGCATCCCGGTCATGCTCAGCGAGGACGGAGTGCCGCGCAACGCCGACGGGACCATCGCGGGCTCCGCGCTGACCCTGGACCAGGCCGTGCGCAACATGATCTCCCTGGGCCTTCCCGTGGCCCAGGTCGTCGAGGCGGCCAGCCGGATCCCGGCTGACGCGCTCGGCCGCACCGACATCGGACGCATCGCCGTCGGCGCCAGCGCCGACCTCGTCTGGTGGTCGGACGACTTCCACCCACGCCGCACGTGGGTGGACGGCAGGGAGGCACAGGCGCCCACCACGGCGACCGCCGCCCTGCCCGCCGCGCGGGAATCGCTGGCCGTGTCTCCCTGACCGGACACCGCCAAGCCCCCGCCGGCCGCCGGCGAAGGAGCCCGGGATCGGATGCCCGCACCATCCCCCCGAGCGCAGGCCGGCCTGAAAGGACCGCAGGCGCGGACGGAAGCTGAGGGTCTTCCGTCCGCCGCCTGCGGGTCCGTATTTGTTTCCCCCCGCCTTCTTCCCTGTCACCGGGCTCCGGCATAATCTGAAACGTCATATCGAAACACTGTCGGGTGGTAATTCGGTGGACGCGAGGCTCGGGCCGCCTCGAAGATGGGGCGCTCGCGTATGCGTCTGAAGACGGTGCGAATGTGACTCGGGCAGACAAACGGGGACCAAGAAACCAATGGGGGCAATCTTTGCTGACTGGGGCGTTATCCGGACTTTAGTGATTCCCTACCGGCGGCTGATCTGCTTGGAGCGCGGCGTGGTGTCAACTGCCCGCATGCCGAAGATCGTCGAGCGCCGGCAGGTTCGACCTCTTTAGCGGTGAAAACGGACAGCGCTCTTGACAGCGCCCACACTCGCGATACATCGTGTTCCGCAGATTCGCGATGTATCGCGTTTACGGGAGGGTAAGGAATGAACGCATTGCAGCGGACCGGGAACGCGCTCGCGCGCTTCCCCGGCGGCCGCGTAGGAAAGTGGGTGGTACTGGGAGTCTGGATCGTGCTCCTGGTCGCCCTCGGCTCGCTGGCCGGCAAGCTGAACGGGGCCGAGGACAATCAGGCGTCCAGCTGGCTGCCGGGCGGCGCTGAATCCACTCAGGTGCTCAACCTGAGCGGCCAGTTCCAGTCGACGAACCTGGTGCCGACCGTCATCGTCTACGAGCGCGCGAGCGGGATCACGCCGGCCGACCTGGCCAAGGCCAAGGCCGACGCGGCGGCGTTCCCCAAGGCGCCGCACTCGACCAACCGGGTCGTCGGCCCGATCGAGTCGCAGGATGGCAAGGCCATCCAGACGATCGTCCAGATCGACCTCGGCAGTTCCAGCGGGTGGAACAACCTCACACCCGCGGTCGACTCCTTCAAGTCGACGGCGCAGTCGGGCGACGCTGGGCTGACCGCCTACGTGACCGGTCCGGGCGGTATCGGCGCGGACCAGGCGAAGGCGTTCAGCGGCATCGACGGGGTGCTGCTCTACTCGACCCTCGCGGTCGTCGTGGCGCTGCTGCTAATCGCCTACCGAAGTCCAACACTGTGGCTGCTGCCGCTGATGTCCTCGGGCCTCGCGCTGACGGTCGCGGAGGGCGTCGTCTACCTGCTGGCCAAGGCCGGACTGACGGTCAACGCGCAGAGCGCGGGCATCCTGCTGGTACTAGTGGTGGGCGCGGGAACGGACTACGCGCTACTGCTCATCGCGCGATATCGCGAGGAGTTGCGCAGACACGCGGACCGGCACGAGGCCATGGGGGTCGCGCTGCACCGCGCGGGTCCGGCGATCATCGCCTCGGCGGCTACCGTCGCCATCAGCATGCTGTGCCTGACGGCCGCGGACATGAACTCGACCAGGGGCCTCGGCCCGGTCTGCGCGGTCGGCGTGGTCGTGGCGCTGCTGGCGATGGTGACCCTGCTGCCGGCGCTGCTGACCATCTTCGGCCGGTGGATCTTCTGGCCGGTGAAGCCAGCGGTCGGCACGGTGGACCCGACCGCGACGGGCTTCTGGGCGAAGGTCGGCGGCGGCATCGGCAAGCGTTCGCGGACCGTGTGGATCGGCACCGTGGTCATCCTCGGCGCGATCGCCTTCGGCATCACCGGCCTGAAGGCGGACGGCCTGTCCAACGCGGGCCTGTTCACCAACAAGCCGGCGTCGATCACCGGCGAGCAGGTCGTGGCCGCGCACTTCGCGGCCGGCGCCGGCAGCCCGGTGGTCGTCATCTCGAACGCGTCGTACGCGGCTCAGGTGGAGACGCGGCTGGCCACTACGCCGGGGATTTCCTCGGTCGACGACCCGATCATCAAGAACGGCTACGTCTACCTGCAGGGCAACCTCAACTCCGCGCCGGACAGCCAGGCCGCTAAGGACACCATCGACGCGGCACGCACCAACGTGCACGGCGTGAGCGGTGCTGATGCGATCGTCGGCGGCAACACGGCGGTACAGCTCGACACAGAGCGAGCGTCGCAGCATGACGACAAGATCATCATTCCGCTGATTCTGCTCGTGGTGCTGATAATCCTCGGGCTGCTGCTGAGGGCGCTGGTCGCTCCGCTGGTGCTCATCGGAACCGTGGTGCTCTCCTTCGGTGCCTCGCTGGGGTTGAGCGTGCTCTTCTTCAACCACGTGTTCCACTTCACCGGGGAGGATGCGGCGTATCCGTTGCTGAGTTTCGTGTTCCTTGTGGCACTCGGCATCGACTACAACATCTTCCTGATGACGCGTGTGCGCGAGGAGTCGGCGAAGCACGGCACCAAGCGCGGCGCGGGGATCGGCCTGGCCGCGACCGGTGGCGTGATCACCTTCGCGGGCATGATCCTGGCCGGTACGTTCGGCGTGCTGGGCACGCTGCCGGTGGTCGGCTTCGCGGAGATCGGCTTCACGGTCTCGCTCGGCGTCCTGCTCGACACGTTCATCGTTCGCTCGGTGCTGGTCACTGCGCTGGCGATGGACCTGGACCACCGGATCTGGTGGCCGAGCAAGCTGGGCCGCGACCTGGTCCCGGCCGCGGCGGTGCCCGCGCAGGGTTACCCGGCGGACGAGCCGGATGCCGTGACCCGGTAGTGAAGGCGCAGTAGTGAGCAGGAAATGAAGTAATCGCAGGAAACGAACAGGGGCCTTGCTCCGCGGACTCGCGGAACAAGGCCCCTGTTACGTGCTGAGGAGCAAGTGCGTTCTAGTTACTTGGTCTCGGTCACCTTGGCCAGAGCGCGCGGCGCGTCCGGGTTCAGCCCACGCGCCACGGTGACCTCGTAGGCGAGCTGCTGCAGCGGCAGGATCTCCAGGATCGGGGCGACCTCCTCGGCGACGCCAGAGGGCAGCGTGAAGCCCGCCGAGGCGCCTGCCACGTGCTCGGGGGAGCCGACCACGACCAGGTCTGCTCCGCGCTCGCGCAGGCGGTCCAGCACGGGCTCCAGCGCCTTGCCGCCGGCGCCTGCCGAGGCGACGGCGATGACCGGGGAGACGTTGTCCACCATCGCCAGCGGGCCGTGCAGCAGGTCCGCGCCGGAGAAGGCGTGCGCCGGCAGGTACGAGGTCTCCATCACCTTCAGCGCGGCCTCACGCGCCGTCGGGTAGCCGTAGCCGCGCGCGGTGATCACCAGCCGGGACGCGAAGCGGTAGCGTTCGGCCAGCTTGACCACCTCCTCGCGACGCTCCTGGATCGAGGCGGCCAGCTCCGGCAGTTTCGCCGCCGTCGAACCGTCGCCTCCGCGTACGGCGTCGATGAGCAAGTACAGGGTCAGCAGCTCAGCGGTGTACGTCTTGGTGGCCGGCAGCGCCTTCTCCGGCCCGGCGAGCACGTCCAAGGCAAGCTCGCTGGCCTGGTTGACCGGTGACCCGGCCACGTTCGTCACCGCGAGCGTCAGCGCCCCGGCCGACTTCGCCATCTCGGTGTACGCGACCAGGTCGGGCGAGCCGCCGGACTGGGACACCGTGATTGACAGAACATCAGACAAGTCCGGCTGCGCGCCGTATGCGGTCGCGGTGGACATCGAGGTGAGGCCGGCCGGAACGCCGAGCAGCACCTCGATCAGGTACTTGGCGTAGTACGCGGCGTTGTCGCTGGTGCCGCGGGCGGTCAGCAGCACGAAGCGCGGCTTGCGGCGGCCGATCTCGGCGGCCACCGCGCGGATCGCGGGCAGGCCCTCGTCCAGGATGCGGCGCAGGACTTCGGGCTGCTCGGCCATCTCGCGGGCCATGATCTCGCCGAGCTGGCCTTCTGGGGTGGTCGTCATGCGGAACGGTTCCTCTCGTTGCGGTACAAGTCCAGCTTCACACCGCGGCGCCTGTCGGCGCCTGGCGGCCGGTGAGCGCTTCGGCGGCGGCGACGCCGCAGACCCGGGCCGCGCCGTAGGTCGCCAGCACGGTGACGCCGCGGGCTACCAGCTCATCAGTGCGTCCGTACGGCAGCGCGAACTCGACCACGACGCTGTCGGGCCGCTCGGCGACGATCGCGTCGACGGCCCGCGCCATCCACGCATTGTGGTCCAGATCCCGCACGGCGAGAACAAGCGGCCGGCCGAAAGCTTCGGCGAGGATCGGCGCGACGTCGATCCGGTGGTCATGGTCGACGACCGGTACGGTCATCAGCCCGACGGACTCGGTGCCGGCGGTCGGCGCCATGACGCGGGTGCCATTGGTTCCTGGCAGCAGCTCGGACACCGGGCGGATCAGGCCCCACTGCGTCGAGGTGTCCACGGCGATGCTCACCAGCGGCGAGAACTCGACGACGTACGCGGGGCTGGTGAACGGTTTGATCTCGCCGCGCACGCGCAGCGCCCGGCGCGCGGCCTCCAGACCGACGCCCGGCTCCGCCTCGACGCTGCCGTTGGCCCGCACGCCTTCGGACCAACGCGCCACGTCGCGGTTGCGCTCGGCGGCCTCGTGAAGTCGTTCCGCTGATAGGCGGCGTTCGCGCACGGCCCACACGAGCGCGTCGCGCAGGTGCAGGAACGCCTCCTCGGTGTGCAGACCGCCGCCGAAGCAGATCGCGTCGGCGCCGGCGGAAAGCGCCTTGACGGTGCCCTCCGCGATTCCGTAGGTCGCGGAGATCGATCCCATGTCGATGCCGTCGGTTATCACCAAGCCCTGATACCCGAGCTCGCCGCGCAGCAGGCCGGTGAGGACGGCGTGGGACATCGTGGCCGGGTACTCGGCGTCGTAGCGCGGGAAGAGGATGTGCGCGGTCATCACGCACTTCGACCCGGCCGCGACGGCAGCGCGGAAAGGGGCTAGGTGCAGGGCCAGTTTCGCGTCGTCGAAGTCGACGAGCGGCAGGCCTAGGTGCGAGTCCATGCCGGCGTCGCCGTGGCCCGGAAAGTGTTTGGCACACGCCGCCACTCCGGCCGCCTGAAGGCCTCTCACATACGCCGCGGTGTGCCGCCGCCAATCTTTACCCGAAATCCCCCATCCCCATTGTTCATACAATAGTGGACCCGTATGCGGAGGCTGCGTGAAGTCGTACTCGGGCGCGTCGCGAAATCGTTCGTCGACCAGCGAAAAGTATCTCAGCATCGGCTCCTGGGTACGAAAGCACTTGAACATTCGCTCCTTTAAAGCGCGTTCCGCGGCACTCAATGCAATGATTTCCGTCTCCACGACTGCATTAGATAGAAAATCATTCGTATCCATAGCGCCGGAGGTGCCGGCATGATAAAGGCGATACTCTCGATGCCGAAAATTCCCTCCCAGCATTACCTTGGCACGTGCAGCAGCGAAGGCCGTGCTGTAGTAATCTCGATAGCACCCTCATAGGCCGGGGTAAATACTAATTTGGGCCTCACAGGCCAATGACGTCCACCAGCGACAAGATCAACTCCGGTAGCTTCGAATGGTGTCTTTGTCAGTGAAGCCGAGCCGTAGGCTTTGCGACTGCGTGACTCCGGCGATCTTTAATGCAGCAAACAGTTCCCGCCGGCGTGCGACGCTATACATTTCCGGATCCGCAAACCCGCAGGATCTTGCGTACTGAGGATCCAGAGGAGCCCCATCCGTAACATGAAGGAGCGTTACATCGCCCCTTCGTTTCGACATCCAGACACCGGCTCCGATAGATTCGTCGTCGGGATGGGGAGCGATTAGGAGGCAGGCTTCGGGATGCATCAACTCACTAGCCAGGAAACCGGCGGGCCCATAACGGACGGCTCGGTTGGTCGGTTTGTCCGCCACCAGATCATAGTACAGGTCCATGTAGCGCCGAAGCATCACTTGGGCCAAAAGCGCGACCGTGCAACACCCTTGCAAATCTCGCTCGAAAGCTGCTCCGCGAATGGAATGGCTTCAGCCATCTCTTTTGCGTCAGACACAATATAACCGGTTTTTCCGTGCTCGACAATCTCCGGCAGAGCGCCGGATCGAAACGCGATCACCGGCGTTCCCGCGGCCAGCGCCTCCATCGCCACCAAGGAGCTGGTTTCCGCCACCGTGCTCGGTATCAGCAGACACTTGGCTCCCGCCAGCAGCTTCTTCTTTCGCGAAAACCCCACTGGTCCGATAAAGCGCCGGTGATTATCCAGCCGCGGCAGAATCTTTTTCTGAAAGTATGCCTGGTGCGACTCATAGGGAAATATCTGACCCGCCAGCAACAGCTTCACCCGAGCCATCCGAGCCGCTTTCAACGCCAAGTGAAACCCCTTTTCAGGGCAAATTCTACCTAGGGCCAGCGCGTAGCGGCGCTTAGTGGATGGTCCGCATAACCGGGCCACTTCCACGCCATTGGGGATCGGCGCGGTCAGCACGGGGCTCGCGGGACACGCCCGGTGCTGCGTCAGTGAAACGCAATTCAAGTGATAGTCGCGCCGCGTCGATGTGAAGATGTGACCCGGATACCAGTCTGGAGGAAGATGCAGCGTAGCCAGCACCGGTACCTGCTTCGCCGGCACATAGGCGTGAAAATCCAAGCTATGCATATGGACTAGGTCAACCTGATACTTAGTCAAGGCCTGGTTAAGCAATTGCCGATGGACCCTCCGTCCCCATTCGCGCTGATCGTCATCCAGAATGGCCCGTCCTTTTGGCGAAGGAATCAAAGTTCCGGCCACCTGCGAATCCTCTGCCGCCAAGACTAAGGAACGATGCCCAGCTTCAGTCAGGGCCCGATCCAGCAACGTGACAATTTGCTCGGATCCTCCCGCGGCGTCGGGCCCCACGGTGGTCAGGGGATACGCCACGCTCAGTACGGTGAGTCTCATCAGTTTGTTTGAGTCCAACGGCGCGGGTGCAATTTCAATACCAAACATTCTGGACTCTCACGTGCCTTTCTTTATGTCTATAATGCCCAGGGTTCGCGTCATTGTGATCGGGGAATTCTTCATTGACGAAGTCTTGAGTGAATTTCAATCCCTGCCTAAATTAGGTGAAGAATACTTTGCGCGCCGTTTCAGACGCGAAGTCGGCGGCGGAGCAGCCATAACAGCCTGTGGTTTGGCCCGCTTGGGCGTCGACGTCACCGCCATCGGAATGGTTGGAAAAGAAGATGGAAAATGGGTGATTAACCGCCTCAACTCTCATGGAGTCAACTGTTCCGGGCTGGAAGTTCATGCGGGTGAGCCCACCGGCCTGACCGTCAGCGTCTCCACCCGGGAGGATCGCGCGTTCTTTAGCTACTACGGAGCCAATGAGAAGCTCAACGACCTTCTCGAAAGCCCGGAGGTTCTGAAAACCCTTGGAAACGCCAAGCATATCCACTTCGCCTGCGCCCCCGCTAGCGAGCTCGAATCCAGCCTGTTTCGCGCCCTTGCCGCGTGGCGATGCCGCATTTCAATCGACGTACAGGCGCATATGAGCTGGCTGACCCGCCCGGATAGCTTGAAAATTCTACATAAGTGCGACATTTTTTTCCCGAATGAGCGTGAAGCCGAGTGGATCTCTGGAGAATCCGGAACCCACAGGATCCTCCGCCGGCTTAAAGACAAAGGCTTGCGCGGGGTCGGCCTGAAGCTGGGGGGGCGCGGCGCCGCGCTACTGTGGCGCAAACGCGAGTTCCTGGCCGACCCTATTAACGTCGAGACCGTCGACACCACCGGCGCCGGCGATTGCTTCAACGCGGGCTTTATTTACGCGTGGCTTAAGGGCGAAAAACCCCAGCGATGCCTTCAGATCGCGAATATCTGCGGAGCCCTCTCCACCCGCGCCTTGGGTGGGGTCGAGGCCTTCCCCACTCTGCAGGAATTGCATGCCTTTGAATCCGCCGTGGGGCGCACTGCATGAAAATTTCCGTCATCGGCTGCGGACTTCGAACCCCGCTATTGATCCACGGCCTTACTCGCGCGGCCTTGGGGATCTCAAACATCGTGCTCTACGACACTTCTTCCAGCCAAGTGCAATTGATGGCGTCGATCGGTCGAAACATCGCGTCCGGCACCGGAATCCGCGTCGAAATTGCCCCTGAGTTGGCTGTCGCAATCGAAGGTTCAGCTTTTGTAATCAGCAGCATCCGCGTGGGAGGATGACCATCGAGCTCGCGATGAGCGTCTGGCCCTGGAGTGCGGCTTCGCAGGCCAGGAAACCACCGGACCCGCCGGGTTCGCCATGGCGCTCCGAACCGTCCCGGTCGCGATCGAACATGGCCGCATGGTGGAACGGCTCGCCCCGATGCGACCATCATCAACTTCGCGAACCCGCCGGCTTGATTACCCAGGCGATCGGCACCCATACCGGAGCGAAAGTCGTCGGCATCTGCGACACGCCCTCGGAATTATTCCACCAGATCGCCATCGCGCTGGGCGAGCCCGATGCGGATGTACAGTGCGATTATTTTGGACTGAATCATCTAGGTTGGGTCCGAAGCGTCCGCGTTCATGGCGCCGAAACCATCCACCGGATTCTTGAGGATCCCAAAAATATCCGCCGCTTGTATCCAGCCGGACTGTTCCCGGCCGACTTGGTACAGTCGCTTCGCCTGATCCCGAGCGAGTATCTCTTCTTTTATTATCAGCAATCGATCGCCGTTCGGAACCAGCTTTCAGCCGGAGCTACCCGTGGCGAAGAATTGCTAAATCTGAACCGGGGCGTCTTACAGGACTTGTCCGCTGCTGTCGATCGCGGCCGGCCCGGTGAAGCGCTCGCGGCCTATCGAGCCTACCTCAATCGCCGTAACGCCAGCTATCTGCGTCTTGAGGGCGCGGGACAATCCGCCTTCGATCAGCCCGATCCCAGCTGGGATCCTTTCGAAGGCGAGACCGGCTATCATCGCATCGCCGTCGCCACCATCGGCGGACTGTCCGGTGTTACGCCCCACTGCATCGTGCTGAACGTTCCCAACCGCAATACTTATAGCGAGCTGGCTTCAGAAGACGTGATCGAGCTTCCCTGTTTCGTCAGTAAGGGCGAGGTTCGGCGGATTGAATCCGATCCGCTTCCGGACACCGTGCGAGGCTTGGTGCTTTCCGTGAAGCTGTATGAGCGTCTCACCATTGAAGCGGCGCTTCAGCGATCCGCCCGCGCTGCCACGCTGGCTCTCTTTTCGAATCCGATCGTCGCGGATTGGGATTCCGCCCACCGCTTTGTTTCCCTTCTGCGTCCCTTCGATGCTTAGGTTCCTCCTGCTTTTTCGCGGAATGATTTTCGATTTGTGGAAAACCGCCGATTGACTTGCAAGGCGGCGCGCGGTATCGTGTCCCGATGGGCGCCTTGAATACGCTCGCGCATGAAATTCGGCAGCCGGTCAGTATCATAGAATCGATCGCCTATTACTTTAACCGTGGTACTTCCGCAAGGCGTCGAGAAGGTACATGAGCAGTTAAACTGCATCCAGTGGCGGGTGGAGATTAACATCGTCGCTAAGGGGCGCCGCGGTGATGTGGGCGCGGCGATTTCAGTGGCAATACCTGAACCGCGACAGAAGTCTCAGAACGTCTCGGGATTGCCCCCAAGGCCATTCACGAAGAGATCGCGGCTCTGGAGCGGTTATCGGCTGGAATCCCAACCGAGAACACGGGTCCTTTTTCTCCGTTTCACCAGCCAAGGCGTGTACCTGGAAACATGACGGACATTATTCAATGCGTCACAGCCGCTGAGGAGATATTTTCGCCGATAACGCCTGCTGCCCAATTATGGATGCAGGAGCACTATGGAGGAATGGGGGTGATCTTCCATCTGCCGGAAGAACAGCTTCGTGCGCTGGAGTTCAGACGCGCAGCCAACGAGAAGGGGTTCATAATTGACGCGTACAGAGGAAACAAGATAACTACCCGTGCGATGTGTCCCACCCATGTCATCCTGCGCAACGCGTCCCTCGCAGGTGTGGACGGCCGCGTACAGGTCGAGACGGGGGATATGCGTTCAAGGTAGCGGTTCGCTGTGCGCTCCCAACCTTCGCGCCACTTTTCGAGCTGCTCCCGGCTGTTCCACTCGCGCACCTTCTCCCCGAAACCTTCCGGCCCAATACTGCGCATCGTAAGCAAGATGTGAGCGTGATAATTCCGCTCATCGCCCTGCCGGTCGGGCGCGTGAATATTCACATCGGCAACCCTATGGCAAGACGGTCTGACAGGACTCGAATGGGGCAAGGGCTTCCGGCTGTGCGAAGACGGCGCGGGAAACATCATCCGATACGGCGGAAAAGTAAGCAGCAAACCCCAACCGAACAGTATCGCCATTATGGCCCGCCGCGCTGCGGGAAACTCGCAACGCTCGCCGCAGCCCTCACGGTCGAAAACCAAGGCTCGATGGTGATCCTCGACCCACGCGCCGAAATTCTCTGTGTAGCGCGTTCAGGACAAGAAAAAAACTCAGCCCGGTGAGGAACATCATTTTGCCCGATCCGGACAGACTTTTTCAGTCGGCGCTGTACGCTAGTGATCCACCTCAGCAGGTCGTCGGCCCCCCCACCTCGACAGCGCCCTGTTCCGTGGAAACTTATCGCGAAGCAGCCAGAGGCGAAACTGGTGAAGGTAGGCACGGTATTCCGCGCGGCACCAACTGCGTGGCCAGTGACCTCGTGAAAGCATGTATGCCCCCCTTGGTCATCGAGTAGTCGAGCAGGGACTCGCTTCCCAGCAATCCGGTCACTGAGCCTGTATTGACGATCGCCGCGCCCGGCCTCATTTGCTTCACCGCCGCCTGTGCCATATAGAAGTACCCGTACAGGTTGGTCTTGAGCGTTTCGTCGAAGTGTTTTGCTGTGAGGTCTTCGAACCGCGCCGTGTGCACCTGGAACGCTGCATTATTGACCAGCACGTCCAGCCCACCCAATTCAGTAACAGTCTTGGCGACCGCCCGGTCACAGAATTTCTGATCCGAGACATCGCCGGCGATGAGAATACATTTCCGCCCTTCGGCCTCGATTTTTTCTTTCGTTATCTTGGCGTCGCCATGTTCATTGAGGTACGCGACGGCGACATCCGCCCCTTCCCTGGCAAACAAAATAGCAACGGCCCGTCCGATACCGGAATCACCGCCAGTAATGAGTGCAATCTTGTTCTCCAGTTTTCGGGACCCCAGGTAAAAAGGTGCGTCATATAGCGGCGGCGGATTGAGCCTCGCCTCGCGTCCCGGCTTGCGCTGATGCTGCCGGGGAAAAGGCGGCTCCGGGTAGGCGCGGGCACCTGCCTGCATGGCCTGCTGCGCCTCCAGTTTCGGACGGTTCCTGTCAGCCTTTGCCACCTGTTCCTGGATTTTTCGCTGACGGCGCGGTGCGCTAGTTGCCCTCATCCAAAAAAGACCTCCTGAGTGCGTCGAACGTTTGACCGAACATGGATTTCCTTCTTTTGGGTTGCTTGGCGCCCCCCTTGATCGGACTGGTTTGGCGCACTCCATCCGCCGATTACAAGCAATCGGGATGCCGTGCTGAGCCTTATCCTGGGCCTGTCTCCGTCTTCACTGGCACCCTCATGGCTGGCAAGTTCCGGTTGCAACTGGGTATGGTCTGTGAATAGAAACGGGCTGGTGTCCGAGTTCGAACAAATAAAGGCGTTGGCCGCTACCATCACCGAGCCTCAGTACAAACGCGAGGTTGGCGAGCGATCTGGCGTGAATCTTGCTGTGACTACCGGAGCGCACAGTGCTCGCGATTTTGGAACGATTCAGCGCAATAATCGATCAAACGAGAGGGGATGCAAGTGAAACGGCATTTATCCCAATTGCCTGCCTCGGAAATCTCTTAAGAGAATGTTCCGGCGGTGACGAAATTCCATGACCTCGCCCAGCAAGTTCGTCGGCTTCGTTTCCGTCACCGGTGCGAAACAGCACAACCTGAAGAACGTCGATGTCCAAATACCTCGTGACGCCTTGGTAGTTTTCACCGGTGTCTCAGGTTCCGGGAAGTCTTCGCTCGCGTTCGCAACACTCTATGCCGAAGCGCAACGCCGGTATCTCGATTCGGTCGCGCCCTATGCCAGACGCCTCTTCGATCAGATCGGGATTCCGGAGGTGGACAGCATTGACGGCCTACCCCCCGCGGTAGCCCTTCAACAGCAGCGCGGATCGCCCACAACCCGGTCTTCTATCGGAAGCGTGACGACGCTATCGAACCTTCTGCGGATGCTGTACTCGCGCGCAGGCGCTTACCCGGCGGGACAACCGGAACTTCACGGAGAGGCCTTTTCAACCAATAGTCCCGAGGGCGCCTGCGCGCGCTGCCACGGAATCGGCCGCGTCTACGATGCCACCGAACAGACCATGGTTCCCGACGATTCCCTAACGATCCGTGAACGAGCCATCGCCGCCTGGCCGCATGCCTGGGGCGGCCAAAACCAACGCGACATATTAGTCACCCTCGGCTACGATGTCGATCGTCCGTGGCGCCAGCTTCCAAAGAAGGAGCGGGATTGGATTCTTTTCACAGAAGAACAGCCTACGGTCCCCGTCTACGCCGGATTCACTCCTGAGGAAACCCGTCGAGCCCTGAAACGCAAAGAAGAGCCGAGCTACCAGGGAACTTTCACAGGGGTTCGGCGCTATTTGCTCCATACCTTGGCTCACACCGAAAGCTCACTGACTCGGAAACGGGTGCTGCAGTTCCTGGTGGGCGCGGCGTGTCCGGTATGTAATGGAAAGCGACTGCGCCCCGAGTCCTTATCGGTCAAATTCGCCGGGCTCGATATTGCGGAGATCTCTGCGTTACCGCTCACTCGGCTGATTACAATGTTGAGATCCCCAGTGCGCGGGAAGGCGGCGCGAGACAACGCAAACCATCCCGAACGCGCGATCGTGGCCCAGCGAATTACCGAAGATCTGATCCGGCGGATTAGCGTGATGCTTGATCTGGGATTGGGCTATCTCTCGCTGGATCGGAGCACACCAACGCTGTCGCCGGGCGAACTGCAACGGCTTCGGCTGGCCACGCAGGTCTGTTCGAATCTGTTCGGCGTTGTCTACGTGCTGGATGAGCCATCCGCGGGACTGCATCCGGCGGATACGGAATCATTATTGCGAGCCCTTGACCGGCTCAAAGCGTCTGGCAACTCGCTGTTTATCGTCGAGCACGAATTGGATGTGATACGCCACGCAGATTGGATTGTGGATGTTGGGCCGGGTGCCGGGCAGCACGGAGGCGAGATACTTTACAGCGGTCCTCCAGAAGGGCTCGAATTCGTTCGAGAATCGCAGACACGGCCGTACTTATTCAGTGAGGGGACACGAGTGCGACGGTCTCCTCGAAGCGTCAACAGGTGGCTCCGACTCGATGGCGTTACCCGCAACAATCTCCAGAATCTGTCCGTGGCGTTTCCCCTTCACGCGCTGACGTCGGTCACAGGCGTGTCTGGCTCAGGAAAATCGAGCCTGGTAAGTCAGGTTCTCGTGGAACTGGTAGGCCAACATCTTGGACTTCAACGTTCGTCCGATCCGGAAGATTCTGCGGAGATTCTAAGCAACGATGGCCCGACCGCTTTAGAGGGCCGGATTACCGACGGTGCGAATGCGATCAAGCGGCTGGTCCAAGTAGATCAAAAGCCGATCGGCCGCACACCCCGCTCCAATCTAGCCACGTACACGGGTCTGTTCGACCACGTCCGAAGAATATTCGCGGCGACGAAAGCCGCCAAAGCCCGCCGCTACACCGCGAGCCGCTTCTCCTTCAATGTGGCCGAAGGCCGTTGTGAGACCTGCGAAGGGGAAGGTTTTGTCTGCGTGGAACTGCTGTTTATGCCGAGCGTCTACGCGCCCTGTTCCACATGCCGAGGGGCACGCTACAACGCAAAGACCTTGGAAATCGATTATCTGGGGAAAAACATCGCCGAGGTTCTCGGCATGACCGTGGATGATGCGGGTCTTTTCTTCCGGGACAACCGCAGGTGATTCATGCCCTCGCAGTTCTTCAACAAGTGGGACTCGGATATTTGCGGCTCGGTCAGCCTGCCACAGAATTGTCAGGTGGCGAAGCCCAGCGCATCAAACTCGCGACCGAGCTGCAGCGGAATCAGCGCGGAAATACTTTGTATGTTTTGGATGAGCCAACAACGGGGCTGCATCCATCCGATGTTCAGAGACTTGTGACGCAACTCGATGGTCTAGTTGAACTGGGCAATACCGTGATCGTCGTGGAGCACGATCTCGATGTCATAGGGGCAAGCGACTACGTAATCGATATGGGTCCGGGCGCGGGAGAAGAAGGCGGCAGTGTGGTCGCTTTTGGTACGCCTGCCGAGGTCGCAGTTTCAGCGCCCAGCCGGACGGCTCCTTATCTAAAGGATCGTCTTGGGCCGGCGATGGAAAGGAGTCTTGCGTGAAACCGATTCGAATAATTCATTTCAACAAGGCTGCGGATGTTCCTAATAGCAATCTCCCCGTACTCATTTACCGATCTGCGCTGGAGGATCACGAGGCTGACAAGGCGAGAGCGTTCCGTCAACGATTCAAAGTGATCACTGAACTGTTGCTCATCGAGGTCATCGACAGATGGCGGAGGCCCCTCTGACCGCGTCCGCATCTACTATCATCGAACGGTAGTATTTGGTGACCTGATTGCAGCGATATTTTAGAAAGGCCGGTGGAATATGGCCAGACTTGTTTGGATCTCGGCAGCCTAGCCGCGCGTGACAGCATAGGTAACGCGCGATGACCGGCAGAGTTATATTGGCGCGCTCAATCATGTGCTGCACCGCTGCGCAAGCTTTGCCGACGCCGGCCCCGCGGATGTCAGCAAAATCGTCGAGCAATCCGCCCGCGCCACCGATGCTGACCAGGAAGCGAGCTCCCATTGCGCGTACTCTGAAACCGATTTCGTGGACGAAGGCGCAACAAAGATTTACGCCGTACAAATGCTCCTAGGTTCCGCCGCGGTATGTCAACACGTTGCGCGATATCGTATGCCAGGGAGACCCGCGCCAGCGTGAAGACCGGGCGGCGCAGGTAGATCAGATCATGAACCAGGAGATCGTGTTCGCGAGGCTGTGCTCCGTGTTCGCGATCCTGGCGTTGGTGATCTCCGGCGTTGGCCTGTATGGGACGGTTTCCTACAATGTTGCGCGACGCACCAGCGCCACCAGGCGCGCGATCCGGGGCGCAGGGCCCTGCGGATTCGGAGCTGGTTCGACCAAGAGAACCCTCGGCGTCAGCTCGCGCCGGAACGGTACCGTGAAGTTCATCTGCACGGCAGTCACTCGCCTCCCATCAGCTGTAGCGAAACCGCTCCTGTGGTCCCGTCATAGCTGACTTCTCTCACCAGGACTCGAACCAGGTCACTAGTGCCTTGTTCAAAGGACTGCCAGTCAGCTTCCGAAACATGGAGCTGCTCGCGAGTCTCTTCTATACGCAAAGCGGTTCGCAACTGCTCCACGATCGAGTCTTCCATCATTCCGGCCGGAACCGATTTGGTGGGACACGAATTCCATCCGCTCTTTCGAACCGTCTGGCAGACGTAGTATCGATACCTCCGCCCCTTCTTTGCCGTGTATGTGGGAATCATGGGCCGTTGGCAGTTCTTGCAAACCAGCAAACCGGCAAGCAGGGCGTTTTGGGGCACTCGAGTGGCTCCGGCCTCGCTGCGCCGGCCACCACGTAGTTCCGCATTGACTTTCTGCCGATGGCGCTCAACGACCGGCGTGTGCGAGGTGCTGGCCTTGCGCTGGTGCGACCTCCGCGACAACACTGCCTTCGTGGACCGGTCGCTCTGCCAGACCAAGGATGGTCTGATCTTCAAAGCCACCAAGACCGAGCTGCCCCGCAAGATCGCGCTGCCACCGACGATGCCAGTGGAGATCGAGGCGCATCGAATGCGGCAGGCTGAGTTCCGACGGCAATTTGGCCCGGACTACCGCGCCGACCTCGATCTCGTGTTCGCCAACCCGGACGGGACACCGCTGATGCCTAATTCGATCTCCTCAACCGTGTCGCGGGTCTGCCGTCGCCTGGGCCTGCCCAAGGGAGCCTCGCTCCACACGGTACGCCATACCCACGCGAGCCTGCTACTCGAAGAGGGCGCGGGCCTCGCGACCATTTCCGAGCGCATGGGTCACTCCTCAGTGCGCACGACCGCCGACATCTACAGCCACGCGATCCGTGGAAAGGACCGCGAGGTCGCCGAGATGTGGGACAAGGTTATGCAACCCCGCTCGGGAGGCGAGCAAATCCAAAGTAGTGAACTGAGAATCAATATCGGAGGCGTACATCCAAAGCGGATCATTTTGGACCAGCCCTCCGAAAGCTCAGGCGATCTTGGCCAAGAGGCCATTGCGACGCACTTTTTCGAGAGGATCGTTTTTCTTATCCAAGTGCCCAGCGCCTCAGCGCCCTTGAATGTTTCTTCTTTTGCCGCCCTTCAGTCGCGAGGCGTTGTGTCGGGGTATTGCTCTCCAAGCCAACCCCCGCGAAACCCTGCCCGAAGAATCCCTTCGACGATGTGACGGCATTTGCGAACTGTTTTCCAGATCAGCTCAGTAGCGTGGTTCTCGATCATAAGAATGATCGGTCCTTGGTTCAAGCCGAAGATCCACGGAGATACCCAGCCGTTGGGATTCCTGCTTCTTTCCGGATAAGTGGGATTGAAACTAGCATCGAAACCGTAGGGACTACGCCGTTTCAAATCCAGGCGCTCAATGGCGTGACGGAGAGTCTCCAAAACAGTCTGAGGCGCGAAGGGAAGCGACGCGGCGACTGCCCAAGGCGAGATCGTACCGTCATCCGGGCCAAGCGGAGCGCCGCGCGCGACGTATCCGAAAAACTCTCTCTTTTTCCCGTCCAACGTGAGCACGGCGGGGCCAGGTCCGTCGCTGGCCGTAAATCCCCAGCCATTCTTCGAGTAGTGGACAAACCCGCGCGGATTTTCGATTCCATATTGCCGCTGAACCCAGGTGGCCCGGCGGCTATTCTCAAAATAGTCGATGCCCACTTTCCGGTTCATCGCATCCCTGATTCCACGACAGTCCAGCCACATTTGGGAGAGTTGATGGATGAAAAGCGGCCCGGCATAGAAGTGCGGCCAGGCCGTAGAATTCCTTCCACTCAAACGTTGAGGTCCATTCGTGATAGCCCTCCGGGTGTATCGGAAAAGTTGGCGAACCCAGTGCCAGGATGTACAAAATATGGGCTTCACTGTACCCCTGGTCCCACCAATAAGGAAGGAAACCCGATTCCGGATTCCAGCCGTGAGAAATCGTCTTCCTGCCATTTAAGGCCCACGTCCACTCAACGCGCCGGTAGAGGGCATCCGCCAGCTTGCGAATTTCGGCATCCCCGGCATTGTCTCGATCGAAGTAACTCGCTGCTGTAAGAACGCCTGCGATGAGAATGGCGGTGTCGATGGTGGAGAGTTCGCATTTCCACGCCCTGCGTCCGGTCTCCATATGGATGAAATGATAGTAGAAGCCTTTGTACCCGGTCGCATCCGGTTCCGGTCCTTGCGGGCTCTCCTGAAGGAACCTTAAAACCTTCAGGGTCCGTTGGACGGCTTCGGTTCGCGAACAGAGGTTTCGTTCGACGCCCACGACATAAGCACTCAGACCCAAACCTACAACCGCTATACTGGCAGGCGATTCGGGCTCCGTCTTGTCGGCGATCAAACCGGTTTTATCGTTATACTGATCGAGAAAATATTTGAAATTGACGCGACGAAGTTCCGCGAGCATCTCCGCGTCGCTTCCCGCCGGACGCCATATCGGCCATCCTGCATCGCTGATCTCGTTGCTCATGGGTGTGGGTCGGATCTTAAGCAAATTCGATGGTAATCGCCGTCACGCTTTGGGCAGGCAGCGAGACATGGAATTCGAGACTTTCCTTTTCGCGAATCCATGGCTGGGGTTCCGGTCGCAAAGCGGAAGCCTGGGAGAGCTGTGCGACCTGGAGGGCGCTCAGATATTCCGGCGCCCCCATCGCATGCCACAGGGCGCGTGGATTGGCGTGATCTTCGTCGATGTGTTCGATCCATGCGGTGCGGGGCGCGGGCGCGCCCAGCAGGCGCAAGTGAACCAGCTCAGTTTGAATCGGATGGCGCGGCATCGCGAGATTCGTGATCAACACAGTAGCCGATTTCTCCTTGCAGACCACCCATACATCGATTGTAGGATGGCTTCCTTCAACCTCCAGGTATTCATTGCCCAAACCGTGCAACAACTGGAATGCGCGATAGACGGGTTTCGCGATCCCGTGAATATTCAGCAGTCCGAATCCGCCCTGAAAGGGAACCGACGGAAAGTAATTTTCCGAAAAGATGTCGCTGAACGTCCAGTAACTGTAGCCCTGGACGAGTCCCTGTGCCTCCATCACTATTTTGGTGGCGAAGGCGGCTGCGAACGGCTCGTCATGCATCGGATCTCGCGGATTTGAAGAGATGTTCCACTCCGTGTAATACAGCGGCAACTCACCTGCCTGCTGGCGCGCGGTGCTGGCCTGGGCTTTCATCATCCCCCGGGGGGAATGCTCAAGCTGGGTCACGGTATCGGCCCCTGGCTTCCCGAAAGCGTCGGTCGGATAATGATGGGTAGTCGACGAAATCCACCGCAACGGCGTTCGTTCGACAGAATGCGAGAAACTCGGGAATCCACTGATTGTCGGCGGTCGCCGGGCCCCCCACTTTGATCGAAGCATCCACGCTCTTTATCGCCGCCGCGTGCAGCCGGTAAAGCTGGAAGTACCCATCTTGCCCTCCCGTCCAGAAGGCTGGCAGATTAGGTTCGTTCCAAACCTCGAAAAACCAGGTGCGAACCTCCGCCGCTCCATACCGCGAAACCCAGTGCTCGATCAGCTTTTGAAATTAAAGTTGCCCAGGCAGCGTAATCCTTAGGCGGAGTAACGTTGCCCCGATAGCTGAAAACCGTAGTCGAGCCCGAGGCCAGCGCTTCGGGCATGAAGGAAAGCTCGACAAAGGGTTTCATTCCAATCGAGAGAAGGAAATCGAGGATCTGATCGGCATTGAAAAACAGATAGAGAAGCTGGTTTTCTTCACAGAGCAGCGTTCCCATCTCGTCCGAGAGGATGGCGTGGAAGCGGACATACTGGAAGCCCAGTTCCTGGTGACAGCGCAGCATCTGCGCCTGCCAATCGGCGCGCAATGCGAGAGGCGCGTGACCGCTTCCTACGGTATGCTCCCAAAAATGCGGGAAAGGCTTCCGGACTTGGCGGAAATCGCAATCAAAGCGGGGCGCCTGCATTGCCGCCGGAGTTCGCTGCGCGTCGAACTCCCCGCTCAAATTCGCCCTGCATATTGCTGACTTGAGTATCGCAGAACGACCCTTGGGCGGGGCCAGCCAAGCACCTGTCCACCGCTCCGGATTCGGAGTGTGCCACTGTGAAGTGGCCCAACCCGGAGGAAAGTGCAAACCAAACGAGAGCGGGCAAGCCGTCACTCCAAAACCTACTCGGTGTCGCGCGTCGATCGCCTCTTCACTGGCCGCTCTACATTTTCGAAGGCGCGGAGCTCGCGCTATTCATGATCTCGGCGTGCGTCTTCTCGGTACTTCTTTTCGATCCGTCGCTGGCAGTTCAGAAGGTAGTTCCTGACCCGGTTTTGCGGCGGCTGCTGATGGGCGCTTCCATGGGCGTAACCGCGGTCCTGATTATTCACTCTTCGATGGGCAAGCGCTCAGGAGCTCACTTCAACCCGGCCATTACGTTGACCTACCTTCGTCTGGGGAAAATCTCTCCGACCTGATGCCTTCTTCTACGTGCTCTCTCAATTCATCGGCGGCGTTTTTGGGGTCGGGGTGTCCGCGCTGTTCCTGGGACGGGCACTTGCCGGGCCCGTCCGTCATGTACGCAGAAACAGTGCCCGGGAAATATGGAACCGGGGCAGCCTTTGCCGCTGAGACCTTTATGGCGGCGCTCCTTATGGGAGTCGTTCTCTGGACCTCCAATCGGCCGTCCCTCGCTTCGCGGACGAGTTACTTTGTCGGGATTCTTATTACATTCTACGTGCTTCTCTTCGCGCCGGTCTCCGGATTCAGTATCAATCCCGCCCGCACGACGGGCGTCGGCGGTCTTTGCCGATGTGTGGACCGCTATCTGGGTCTATTTCACTGCGCCGCTGCTGGGTATGTTTTTCTCGGCTGAAGTCTACATCCGCTCGCAAGGCCTGGATCGAATCCTCTGCGCCAAACTGCATCCGGACCCTGCGTATGAGTGTCCCTTCTTATGCCACTATCCGGGCCACCACCCGGCCACTGTGACGCACCGGATCAGCTAAAGCGTTCCTTTACGATATGCTCCGCCACGCGAATCGCATTCGCGATGACGGTGAGCGATGGATTCACGGCGGATGCGGAAACGAAGAACGAGGCATCCACGACGTAGAGATTGTCGAGGTCGTGCGCCTTGCAGTTCGTGTCGAGGACGCTCGAAAGCGGATCTGTGCCCATCCGGCATGTGCCATTCTGATGGCCAACGCCTTCGATGGGAATTCGCTTCTTGAAGTAGGCGTGCAGCGGGAAGAGGTCGCCGCATGCCCGGCTTTCTTCAGTACGTCTACCCAGCGGTCCTTCAGGCGGTTGAACGATTCGACGTTGTTGGGCGTGTAGGAAAGCTGAATTCGCATCGGCGCCGCCATGCTCACGGGCTCCGATTCGTTGGTCGGCCCGGTATCGCCGGAGGGGTGAGCGCCGGGAGTCCCGGCTGTTGCGCTTCGACGCTTAAGGGCGTCGTGTTATGAATCGTCACCCGGTTCTCCGGCGCGGGAAGGTCCTCGGTCGTCAGCCACCACGGAACGGCGTGGTGCTTCATCGTTTCCAGCACAAATCCGGGCGTCAGGAGCGGAGCATCGCCCTTCATCATTTCGTGATGGAAGCTGCCCACCGGCTGGACCTGGCCCAGACGGAAATGGATAGGCAGGATCGGAATCCTTCAGATAAAATTCGTTCGTGCCCCAAGTCTTTGTGTACGAGTCGTCATTTTTCTGCGTTGAGATCGCCAGGAGCGCGTCCGCCTGGTGATACATGAAGTTCCGCCCCACCTGGTCCGACCGATTCGCCAGACCGGTTGGGTGCTTGTCGTTCGCCGATGCCAGAAGGATCACAGCCGAATTGATTGCTCCAGCGCAGACGCAGAAAAGGTCGGCCGAATAAGTCATGGTCTTACCTTGCGTGGAAGGCGGCGCGTGATGCGCTAGTCCGGGACAGCCCAATACGGTTTTCCGGGCCCGCGTGAATGACCTCAACTTCCGTGACCGCCGTCCCCGTTGCATTGGTGAGCAGTCGCGTTACTCTGGAATTTGTCATTAAGGTGACGTTCGGCAGGTTCAGGATTTCGCGGATGCAGTTGATATCGGCGTCGGACTTGGCGTGGAGCAAACAGGGATAGCCGTCGCACGTATCGCAGCGGACGCACTTTGAGGCGAGCAGATCGGCTTCGTTGCGTTTCAGGCCAAGCGGAATCGGGAAG
>CAVQPP010000240.1:0-18660 GCA_963714445.1 uncultured Actinomycetota bacterium | reverse complement strand
CCTAACCGCCTCGCCGCAGGTCATCGCAAGTTTTCTCCCTCGCGGGCCGTGCTGGGGCCGTGATCTTCGGCTGAGCCGACTATCCGGTCGATCGTCATGCGGCCGATACCGGTCAGCTGGTGCACACGGCGCTTGCTGACCCCAGCCTGCACTGCGGCACGGACACGCGAGTCGCGGTCGCCAGCAACTGCGGCGTACTCCCTTAGCATGTCCTCGGCCTCTTCCCGCGTCATGTATCGGACGATACCACGGGTGTATCAGATGATGCCACCCTAGATTCTGCGAAAGCTCCCTCGATCGCCCGCAGCGCCCGGCCCTCAGCCGAGGGCATCAAGTGCGCGTAGATCCGCAACGTCACAGCGGGGTCATGATGACCGAGGTACTCGGACAATGCCTTGATGTCCACACCGCCGGCGAGCAGCACCGAGGCGAAGTAGTGCCGCAGCGCGTGCATCCCGCCCTCGGTGATCCCGGCCGCCTCACGCGCTGGCCGCCAGGCCGTCGTGTTGAACGTTAACGTGTGCAGCGCACCGACGCTGCGGGACGTGAACAGCAATGTTGCTGTGACTGGCTGGCCGTGCCGCTTGCTGCCCGGCTCGTTCCACGGCAACGTGACCTCCCGGGGCGGGTGCGCCTCGATGTGCGCTGCCAGCGCCAGCGACACCGCGGCGGCCATGGGCACGTCGCGCTCCTTGCCGCCCTTCGGCAGCCCGAACCACAGGCGCCCGTTCACCCGCTTCACCTGCTGGCCGACATGCACCGAGCGGCGCAGGAACCCAACCGCGCCCACGGTCAGGCCGAACGTCTCACCCTGGCGCAGCCCGAGCCCGGATCCGCAGTCGGCCATGGCCTGCCACTGGCCGGGCAGCGCGGCCCGGATCACCGCGATCTGCTCAGCGGTCCACGGGACGATCTTGCGCTTCGGCTGCTGCGGCATCCGCACCGACGCCACGTTGCACGGGTTGCGGCTGATCAGGCCATCGTCCACGGCCGCGTTCAGGATCGAGGACAGCACGATGGCCACCTGGGAGGCACCACCAGCGCCCATCGGCAGGCCGTTCAGGAACTGCTGGACCATGCTCGGCCGCTGGGCCAGCTGGTCAAGCCGTGCGGCGCCCAGCTTCGGCAGGATGTGGTTGTTCAGGTGCTTGCGGATGTGCTCACCACGCGAGGAGTCCTCCGGGTAAGCCTGCACCCATCCGGCCGCATACGCCCGCAGCGTCACCCGCCCGGCGTCCGGATCCCGGTACGACCCGGCCAGCTTCGAGTGCTCGATCTCGGTAAGGAAGTTCTCGGCCAGCTTCTTGGTATGGAAGCTGCGGTTGCGCTCCCGGCCATCCGGGTCGAGGTAGCGGGCCCGCCAGCGCTTCGCCTTCGGATTCCCCCCGTTGGCCGGATGGCGACCCGTTCTGACCACGGCCGGCCCGCCGTCCGGGCCCTCAGCGGTGCTATGCCACCGGTCCTCAATGTGAGACATCGTCGGCCGCCGGGGTCTCCTCGTCGAGGTCAAACTCGGGTGGGAGTTCAGGCAGGAGCATCCCGCGCCTGCGCATCTGGGCACGGATCACGCGGAGGGATCGCTCGGCCTGGGCCCTGACCTCGTCTGCCCACTCACGATTTACGTTGATGCGCGTACTTTCACTGACGGTGCGGTGCCAGGCCCGCACCTGGTCTGCGTGAAGCCTCAGGAGGGCAACGTCGCTCTCTTCGCCCGGCTCGGGCGCGACTGCCAAGGCCACGCCGCCCTGATCCCCCGCAAAGGTCACAAGATCACGTTCGCCGCTAAACCAGCGAACCGCATCGAAAACGGGAATCTGCTGTCCCGGGAGAACCTCGGCCGTCTCCTGTGCGCCGACAGGCAGCAGCAGTTCGATGGGGGGCACGCCGAGGGCTGCGGCTAGCACCATCACCTCGGCGGGGGTGACCGCCTGCCGGTGCCCTTGCTCCAGTTTCGTGATCGTGATCCGGGCCAGCGGCAGTCCCAGCTCTGCACATCTGTCAGCGAGCGCCTGAACTGTCATCCGCTTCCCGCCCGCGTCGGTGGACCGGGTCCGGAACCAGGCCACCCGCCTGCCGATGGCAGCAGTCATCCGGATGGACCAGTCAGGGTCTTGTTCCACCGGGGAACCATAGCCGTCAACCGTGTTCCTTGACAATCCAGCACGGTCAATCCACTATTGGTGCCGTCGTGATCGACGAGGAAGCAGGTTTGAATCATGCCGGAACCAGATTCCATCGAACGTCGCATGTTCTGGACGCTCCCCGAGGTCGCCAACCACTACCGGCGGCCGGAGGCAACGATCCGGTACTGGCGGCACATCGGCTATGGCCCGAAGGGCGCGAAGGTCGGCACCGGTTTGCTCTACCCGGCCGCTGAGATCGAGCGGTTCGACCGCGAACTCGCCGAGCAGGCGCGGGGTGACGACGACGCCAGCGCCCGGCGCGCTACCGCGTGACCACGCTGCCGGCACGTGCCGGGCATACCCATCGATCCCTAGCAGAAACGAGCCGTGTGACGACCCATTCCCCCGGACCCCCCAGCACAAAGCGAGGCGGCCCCCAGCCGAAGGCCAAGGACCGCCACAACGTCGAGATCGCCGCCAAGCTCACCCGAGACAGGGCCAACGATATGCCAACCGCCGCTGCTGTGCAGGTACCGGCACGGGTAGTGCGCCGGAGCCGCCACCATGCCCCGGTGGCGAGCGCCTCGCTGTACGAGCCCGCTGCGGGCCGCATGTGGTGGTGGATATCCCTCCGCTGCCCGCACTGCGGGAGTGTCCACCTCGGCCGGGTACGCGAGGAATCCCAGGCACCGGGGCCACGCCGGGCGGGCTGCGGCCGACGGGTGACGGTGATCGTTCGCCGCGTCTACCGGGGCCGGCGGGGTGCGGGGGCAGCGTCGTGAGCGCCCCGGGCGAGATGCTGCGTGCCGCACTCCGGTATGCAGACGCAGGCTGGCCCGTGTTTCCCTGCAAGCCGCGCTTGAAGGTTCCCGCCATGCCGGCCGCCCATCCTCCCGGTGACCCTTGCCACGGTGAGTGCGGGCAGCCGGGCCACGGATTCCACGACGCGACCACCGACCCGGCAGTCATCCGCACGTGGTGGGGCAGATGGCCGGAGGCCAACGTGGCGATCCGGACCGGCGCCCCCGGGCCGGATGTGCTGGACGTCGATACGCGGCCGGACGGGAACGGCTGGGCCGCGCTGAACCAGCTCAAGCGGGCGGGGCTGCTGACCGGGGCGCGCTTTCTCGTCCAGACGCGGAGCGGTGGCCTGCATGTGGGGTTCGCTGGCACCGGCCAGCCGTGCGGCAGGCTGACCCGTCATCACCTCGACTTCAAGGCCCAGGGTGGCTACATCATCTGTCCGCCGAGCTTCGTTGAGGCGGACGCGAACGGCCCGGCCGGGACGTACGAACTCCTCGACCACCGCCCCGGGACGGCCGCACTCGACTGGGGGAAGGTGACCGCACTCCTGGCCCCACCCCGGCCGCGGCGGCAGGGTCGGCCCGCTTCCCCCCTTTCCCCGGGGGAACTTCCCCCCGCAGTCCGGCGTGCGCTGGAAGCACCCGCCGAAGACCGCTCGGCGGCGATGCACCGGCTGGTCGGCGCATGCCTGCGGGCGGGGCTGGATGAGGCGGCGATCCACGAGCTGGCCGCGGGCTACGAGCCCGCGGTCTCCAAGTACGGGCCGCGGCTGCACGCCGAGGTGGAGCGCTCCATGGAGCGGATCGGGGCGGCACTGTGACGGCACCCGTCCCCCCTCTGCGGCTGGCCGAGCTCGACGCAGCGGCCACCCCGGACGAGGGGGCTGATCCCGTTCAGATCGAGGTCTCCACCGGGCCGGACACGATCCGCGCGCTCCGCTCGGCGATCGACGCCGGCGACATCCCGGGCACCTACGTCAGCACCGGCCGGGTGGTTTGTGTCGAGCGCGTGTCCGGGACACCGGGCGCCATGGCGGGAGACGAGGACTCCCCGCTGCCCGTCACCGCCAGCGAGGTCCGCGCACCGGAGCTCGCCGCGCTGCTCGCGGCGCATACCTACACCTTCCGGATGAAGGCCGGGAAGGACGACAGCGGCAAACCCGAGATCAAACGGGAGGAGGTGACGCCGGCTCCTGCAGCACTTACGGCCGCGCTCGCCCCGAAGGAGTGGCCGAGGCTGCGCCCGCTGTTCGGCATCGTTGGTTCCCCCGTCCTGCGGCCGGATGGCAGCCTGCTGCAGACGCCGGGCTATGATCCGGCGACCAGCCTCTACCTGGCCAGCAAGGTTCCCCTTGAGCCGGTGCCGGAGAACCCCTCACCGGCCGAGGTGATGGCGGCGCGGAGGTTCCTGCTCGCCGAGTTCCTCGGCGACTTCCCATGGGTGGGTGAGGCGGACAAGGCCAACTATGTGGGCCTGCTGGCGACCCCGATCCTGCGCAGCTACCTGCGGACCCTCATCCCGTTCGGGGTCGTGACGTTGACCATGCCCGGGTCAGGGAAGACGATCCTGACCTGCGGCCTGGGCATGCTCTACGGCCAGCGCGTCCTCACCTGGACGCACAGCGATGAGGAGCTGCGCAAGGCCATCACATCGGTGCTGGCCGACCCGGCCGGAACGGTCATCTTCGACAACCTGGCCGAAGGCACGGTCATTGACTCGCCCGTGCTGGCGCGGCTCATCACCGACCGGACGTGGGCTGACCGACTGCTGGGCAAGAACACGGTGGCCGCGCTGCAGAACGACCGGGTGTGGACCGCCACCGGGAACAACCTGCGGCTCGGCGGCGACATGCGCACCCGGTCGGTGCTCGTGGGACTCAACCCGGACATGCCGCGGCCCGAGGAGCGCACAGGCTTCACGATCCCGAACCTGGACCAGTGGATCCTGCTGCCTGCCAACCAGCGCACGGTCCTGTGGCACCTCCTGGTCCTCGTCGCCGACTGGACGCACAACGGGGCACCCCGCCAGCCCGGCCTGACCATGCGCCAGTTCACGCCCTGGGCCGAGGCGGTCGGCGGGTTCCTGCGCCACCACGGCATCCCCGGGTTCCTGGCCAACGTGGAGACAGTGCGCGACATCGACGAAGAGGAAGCGACGTGGGAGGCGTTCTTCGCGCAGTGGCGCAAGATCCACGGCGACCGGTGGCTGACGTCCAACGACCTGTGGCTGTCGGCTGACGCACCGCACGAGGTGCCCGACCAATGGGGCGGATGCTTCATCACGGACGGCCGCGGCAGGCTCCCCAGCCGCAAGTCGCTCGGCAAGCTGCTGACAGGCCAGATTGACCGCTACCGCGGCGCCTACGTCCTCCGCAGCGAGATGGACACCCACAGCAAGGTCCGCACCTGGTGCGTTGAGGAGTGGTCCGGGTGACGCCCGCTCGGGTTTGCGTGGAGTACGGGCAGCACACCCTGCGGGACGTCCCGCGTAATTTCCCGTGCGCGCGAGGCAATCAAACCCCGCAAACCCCGCAAACCCCGCAACGTCCAGTGCGACCTGCGGAAATGTTTGCGGGGTTTAGCTCTAACCTCAAACCGCTAAACCCCGCAAACCCCGCAGCCCTGCGGGGTTTGCGGGGTTTGCGGCTTTGGGCTGCGGGGTTTAATAACGATCACTCAAGGCTCGTTTGTGCAGGCCAATGGGTGTGCTGCGGGGTTTGCGGGGTCTGCGGGGTTTGTTTCAGCCCTACGCGCGAGGCGCGCGAGGCGAGGCGGCCATGAGCCGGGCCTGCCGCCGGGCCCGTGCGGCCCGTCTCGCCGCCGCCGGACTCCGGCCCGCCGATACCGAGGGCATCCGCACCGCCGTCCTGCTCGCCGAACGCTCCCGGTGGATCTACAGAGCGGGCCTCGCCGGCTGGGAGGCCGAGCAGGTACGCCGCCGCGGTGAGCGGAACGCCCGGCTCCGGGCCCAGCGCGAGGCACGGGAGCGGCGCGAGCAGGGCACGTCCGCATGAACGTGGCTTATGAAGCTAGCCCCGTAAAGCGCGGGCGGCGCACCCAAGCTGAGATGACCGAGTTCCGGCAGGCCGTCTTTGAGATCGTCGCCCGGCACCGGCCATGCTCCGCGAGGCAGGTCTACTACCGGGCCGTGGTGGCCGGCCTCATCGACAAGGACTCAGCCGGCACCCGGAAGAACGAGGCCAGGATCGGCCGCGTCCTCAACGAGATGCGCGAGGCGTGGCTCCAGTACCGGCCCGGCGGGGCGGATCACCTGCTTTGGCAGCGGTACGAGAACGAGGCGGCGAGCTACGTGGCCGAGGCGGGCGAGGGCGACGTCACCGAGATGGTGTGCTCGGCCCTGGGCGACGTCATGCCGTTCGGCTGGATCACCGACAACACCCGCACCCGGTACCAGTCCGGCGTGTGGGCCAGCAAGGACGCCGCGGTCCAGGACATGGTGCGGTTCTACCGCCGCGACCTGTGGCGGATGCAGCCCCAGCACGTGGAGCTCTGGTGCGAGTCGGACTCCATCGCCGGCGTCCTGCTCGGCTTGTGCGACGACTACGGGGTCCCACTGCTGCCGTGCCGGGGCCAGGCCCCCAAGCGGTTCGTCTACGACTCGGCCCAGGCGTACGCACGGATCGGCAAGCCGGTCACGGTCCTGTACGTCGGCGACTTCGACCCCAGCGGCTTGGACATCGGCAACAGCGTCCGGGACCGGATCTACCGCTACCTGCCGCCAGAGCGCGGGGTGGATGTGAGCTTCGCGCGGATCGCCATCACGGCCGGGCAGATCGCCGATGACGGGCTGCCCGGCCACGGGCTCAACCCGAACACCGCGCCCGCGGTGAAAGAGCGGTTCCTGGCGGAATGCCAGGACTTCGGCATCCCGGGCGAAGCCGTTGAGGCCGAGGCCATGCCACCGGACAGCCTCCGCGCAGTCGTCACCGCCCACATCGTCAGCTACATCGACACCCGCCAATGGGAGCTTGAACTCGCCGTGGAAGAAGACGAACGACGGTCACTCGCCGGCATGCTCGGCGGTGCTGCGTGACGGCTATCAGCGACCTGATCAGCCCCGCCGACCGGCGGCGGCTCCTCGAGCGCCTGGCCGAACTGGAGTCAGTCGGGCACCTGCTCGCCGAGCCCGGCCAGCAACGGCCACCAGACCCACCCGTGCCGCTCGCCCGGGCGGCTGCCCAGCCATCAGAGAGGACCACCACGTCATGACCACCATGACGGAGGCCGAAGCCGCAGAGCTGGCCATTTGGCACATAGGGAAGCTCACCGTGCCCGAGTGGCTGGCCTCCGGCCCATCGCCCGACCGGAAACGTGCCGTGCTCGTCCGGCTGCTCGACCGCGTGCATACTCCTAACGGGCTGCTGATCAAGGTGCTGGCCCGCGACCTGGGCATGGACCCGGACGCGCTCTGGGCTGAACGTCACCCGCGCAAGGCCGCGAAGTACGCCGCCGCATGCCGGGCCCGTGGCGACCACCCGCACGCCGACAAACTCCACGCCGCGCTGATCTCGCTCATGTTCTGCGCCAACTGCGGAGTCCCGCTCGTGGACCCGCTGTCGATCGACCGCGGGATAGGCCCGGACTGCTGGGAGCGGATCGACCCCGCGTGGCGGCAGGCCATCATCACCCGGATAGAGGCGGCCTGATGGCCGGTCGCCGGATCCGCCCCGACGTCGTGGACCTGCTCGTGGACCACGACGCGGACGCCTCCGACTTCTCCTGCAAGCCGTGGCGCCTCGTCCACGCAGACGGCCGGCCGTTCAGCGCCCGGGAGTCCTTCCTGGCGAACAGCGCCACCCCGGCGGAGACGCAGGCCGCGCTGCGCCTGGCCCTGGCTGCCACGGCCCGCTACGCCAGGGAGGCGGCGAAGGGGCGGCTGAACGAGCTGCTCGGCGAGCGGCTGCGCACCGGCATGGAGTTCACGGCCGCCGTGGCCACCCTGCCGGATGCCGCACAGTCCGAGGTGGCGGCGCTGCTGGAGCGGGCATACCCGGACGGGCCGCCGCTGGGCATCGAGCGGGAGGACGGAACATGACCGGGGAGACCGCCGTGCGGAAGTGCGCGGGCTGCGGCTTCCGGTTCCGCGCGCTGCGGGGCCAGGAGTTCTGCTCGCAGGCTTGCGCCGGGTACCCGGCGACGATGGACCTGATCAGCCTGCTGAGCCGCTTCCCAGTCCGGAGCGTGACGTGAGTGGCGGCGCGGTGGCCGTGCGTGTAGCGGCCAACCTGCGGGCACTGCGTAAGAGCCGGGGCATGTCCACCTACGACGTGGCCGCCCGGTTGGCAGACATCGGCTGGTCCATCCAGCAGACGGGCGTCGCGCGGATCGAGACGGGCCAGCGGCGCGTGGACGTGGACGACCTGGTGGCGCTGGCCGCCGTGCGGCAGCATCAGCCCGAACCGGCTGATGCTGCCGCTGACCGACCCGGGCCCGGACGAGGCCGTAGTTGGCACGCTGCGCGCGGACGGCGCCGACCTGTGGGCCTGGGCATGTGGTGAGCGCCCCCTGCGCCTCGGCGGTTCCCCGGAGCCGTCCAGGACGGAGGCAGCCGTGTTCGTCATCGAGAACCAGCCGCACCGGGTGCCGGACAGGCCGCCGCGGTGAGCCGCCGTCCCCTCCGCCGCCCGGCCCCGGCCGTGCCCGACACCTGGGCGCAGGCCATGATGCGCCAGCTGGCCGCCGACCGCCAGGACCAGGAGGCGGCCGAGGCACCGGAGCGGCCCCGGCAGGTGGTCCTCCGGGTCTGCCTGGGCTGCCGCCGCCAGTTCGTACCCGAGCGGCTGGAGCGGTACTGCCCGGAGTGCGAACCGGACTCCAGTAGCTGACCGGGCAGCCTTTTACCGCACGTGCCTATGCTGGTGGCATGAGTGAGCCTGCGCATGAGATAGAAGCGGAAGACGCGCTGCGCGGCGTCGTCAACCAGCTCGATATCAACGGCCAGCGCATGCCGGTGATCATCCCCGGATCCGTAATCGAGTCGCTGCACTTCCTGGGCGTGGTTCTCCGCCAGGCGCAGGCCGCCGGCAATCTGCCTGCGCTTGTGCTTCAGGCAATGCCATGGGCCAGCTCGCTTCCCGGGGATGACCTGAACGAGTTCGCCTCCGACCTGGTTGAGGCTGCCACCGCCGGCGAGCGCGCACCGGAGCGGCTGGCAGCCGTGATGCGGGAGTGGGGGAAACCGCAGAGATCCTCGGGGATCCCGGGGACATGGCCGAGCTTGCCGCCTCGGATGAGGCCGTCGCGCGTGGTGATGTCATCCGCGGGCGGGAGGCTGTCAGTGCACTCCGCCCCAGGCGGTGAGCCAGCTCCCGGGCAATGAGCCCTACGAGCTCGTGGTTCCGGGCCCAGTCGGCCGGGCAATCAGCGAAGAACTGCCCGAGGCGGTCGCCTGGGCCGTCATCGAGTTCATCACCGGCCCACTGCTTGAGAGCCCCCGCAGGGTGGGCGCACCACTGCGGGGCAAGCTTGCTGGCTGTCACTCTGCGCATCTCAGCACGTTCCGGGTCCGGTACGAGATCAACGACGAGAACCGCACCGTCACCGTCCGCCAGGTGAAGCACCGCCGCGATGCCTATGGGCCCGGAAGCAACGCTTGACCTGCGCAAATTCGATAGAATTTCCGTATGGCGGATGACGAGGCGGAAAGCGGGCCAACCCGGCTGCTGCCTGTCGCTGACCCCGGCCTGGACGGCCTGGCCGGCGAGCTGCTGGCCGAGGGCGCCGAGCTGCGCGCCGCCTTCGCCGCGGATCCGGCATGGCCCGCGATGCGGCAGGCGTTCGGGCCGGGCGAGAGGTGAGCGCGGATCAGCTGGAGTCCCCGGCCGTGCCCTCGGGCCGCCGCCGCTCCATGATCGCGCGGCCCTGCGTGCCCAGCCGCTCGATCGCGTCCTCCTGCGACCTGCGTATCAGGGACACGTCCCGCGCCATCGAGGCGTACGCCTTCGGCGTCAGCCCCAGATCGTTGCGCAAGCTCTGCGCCCGCGTCATCCACTTCGCCAGCGCCTCCAGCGCGGGAGCCCGCCGACGCTGCCGTAGCGTCCTGCGCACCCCGCCCGGTGCCGGGCGCGTCTCGTCCTCGTCAGCGGTAGTGATCTCGCTCAGCGCCTCATCCAGATCCTGGCCGTCGATCCACTCACGGATCAGCTGCGCCATCGCCTCAGCCTGGCTCCACGCCTCCAGCCCGGCCGCGAACCTCTCCTCGTGAAGCCAGCCCGGGCAGTCCTCACTAGCCAGCAGGTCCTCCCGGATCCGCTCCGCAACCGGCCCGACCCTGCGCGGGCTGAACGCACCGTGACTGGCGGCCGTCTGATTGCCAGCAGGGAAGGGGGGGCGTTGCGAGGGGAACTCCGGGCTCCACTCAGCCTGACCAGGCAGCGGCACCGCACCCGCCACCTCCCCAGTGATGACGTCATGATCGCCGCTGTCAGCCACACGCCTCCCAGGGGGTCCGGAACCTAACGCGAACAGGGGGAACACGACGGGAAGGAATCTCCGCCCGCGTGCATCCTCATGGCCAGTTTGCTGCAAAAACCCCGCGCACGTGCGAAGCGGCCCGCCGTCCAATGCGTCATGACCGGTAGGCGAGGCACTTTCCCGCCGCACCCTGACATGCCGGGGCCGCCTTAATGCTCACAAAACGTGACGAAAGTGCCGATCCGCCACGGGCCGGCAAGAACGTGCCGGGTGACGGCGCGATGCCTGCCTGTGAACGGCTGAGGTCAGCGGAGCGGGGCACAACGAACGCCGGTCACGTGGTGTGATGACCGCGTATACCGGATGTACCTACAGCGGCGGTAGCTCGACGGCCTCCAGGGCCTCGACGGCCTGAGCGTTGGTCAAGTGATCCAGGTACCGGCTCGTCACTGCGACTGAGCTATGCCCGAGCAGTTTGCTGATCGTCGTGACCGGTACGCCGGTCGCCTCCAGTTCGACGGCGAAGGTGTGCCGCAGCGCGTGCGGGTGCACGCGCTTGGTCACGCCAGCCTTGGCCGCGAGGCGCTTGAGCATTCCCCGCACGTAGTCGTCGGAGACCGGGCCGCCGTCCAGCGTGCAGAACAGCCGGGCCCGGACACCGATGCCCGGCAGCGCCTTGCGGGTGTCGATCCAGCGGGCCAGCGCGTCATCGGCGCTCGGGTGGAAGCCGCGTGTCTGGGCCTTGCCGCTCTTGGTGTCGAGCAGCCTGATGCTGTGCTTGGCTAGGTTCACGTCGGACGGCCGCAGGGCCAGGATCTCCGACACGCGCAGGCCGCTGCGGTACATCAAACCGACCAATGCCCTGTTACGGATCCCGGTCGGCGCCCTGGCCGAGCACTGGGCGATGATCGCGCCCACCTCGGCCGGAGTGAGCGGCTCGGCCGGGTACTTGCCGCCCTTGTTCGGCGCTGGCTGGCCGGGCTGCTGCCCGAACGGTGCCATCACTGGTCAGCCCTCCTCGTCCCACTCGGCCTCGCCGTCATCGGCGCTGGTCACGAGCCGCCCGGGAGCCTCGGCGTCCAGCACATCCTCGCCCCATCCGGCGGCGCGCTCCTGCAGCTGCGCCATCAGGTCGTCGGCCTCGGTGCCCGCCGTGCCGCTGATGAGTTCGCTCAGGGCGGCCAGCATGTCAGCTTCGGCGCCTGGTGCCACGACGCGGGCGCAGGCGCGCAGCGGGCGGCTGATCTGCGCCGACCGCAGGTTCCCGGCCTCCGCGGCCTCCTGGTCCTCGTCGGCCAGGTCCCGGGCGGCCCGCTTGAGCGCCGCACGGTTCGCGTCGGTCCACGCGACCAGAGCCCGGCACAGCAGGTCCCCGTCATCCTCGGCCCGCTCGGCCACTTCCGGCTTCGGGCGTGCTGGCGGGTCCAGCCGCACGGTCAGCGACCGGTCGAGCAGGTCGCCGACCTGGCTTCCGCGGGTGTCGGTGATGAACTCGTCCTTGCCGGCATAGGCCAGCGCACCGAACAAGCTGACGGACTGCCCGCTGATCTCGTAGCTGGTGCGGCGGGTGTAGCCCGCCAGCATGCAGCCCTGCAGTTCCAGCGACTTCGAGCCGCTGCCCAGGATCGTCTTTGCCTCGTCCAGCACGACGGTCTCGAAGTGCTTGCCCAGTACCTGGGCGATACGCGCTGGCGTGATCTTCGGCACCTTGCCGCGCCGTGATCCGGTCAGAATGACGATCAGGTCCAGCAGTGTGGACTTGCCCGAGCCGCGCTCCTTGCTGGTCACGAGCAGGCGCGGGCTGGCCCGCCAGATCAGTTGCCCGATCCCGTTGCTGTCCCGGTCCCGGGCCATCGCGTGGAAGACCCAGCCCGTGACCAGTGTCGCCTGCGCCTCGCTGCGGAACGCGACGTAGTGGCCGAGGTACTTGCGCACCAGGATCCACAGCAGTGCACCGTCGATCGGCTTCGGCCCGGCCGGGCGGGCGGGCATGACCGCGGTCGGCTGGACGGTCGCCACCTCGGCGCCAGCCCGCGGCATGACCGGCCGGGGCGGGACGGGCGGCGCTGGCCGCGTCTGGACGGGCGTGGCGCTCACTGCCCGCGGCGTGGTGCGGGCCCGCCAGCCCGCGGACCACTGCGCCCTGATCGCCGCGGGACTGCCCGGCACAGGCCGCGTCGGCGTGCTGGCCGCGCTCCGCTGCCTCTGCGCCCGGGCCGCCGACCGCGCGGCGTAGCTGATCGCTCCCATGGATTCATCCTCCGTTGGTGTCGTGACGGCCACAGACGCGGCCTGGGGCGCGTTCGGCGCCTCTTTGGTGTCCTGCTGAGAGGTGGCGGGCCCAGCGGCTTCTACGGCCTCTGGCGCGTTCATCTCGCGCCACTCCTGGTCGATCCGGTGTGCGTCCCGGACTTGCTCCCGGTACTGGCAGACCGTGATGCGACGCTGGTGCCACCAGAACTCGCGCAGCTCCTCGCTGGCGTACTTCATGGCGCGTGTCTCCGGCCCGGTCCAGAGCGCTGGCCACGGGTCGATCCCCGCGGCCAGGCCAGCGCGGCTGAGCAGGTACCCGTTGGTCTCCCGCTCGGCCATGAGGTACTGCGCATAGGCGGCCTGCTCCCACTCCGACGTGATGGGCTCGCGCCGCTCACGGGCCCGGCGGCGCTGCGCTTCCCGGTCATCCCGGCGCTTGCACTCGGCCAGCACCGCGGCCTGTCCGGCCTCGTCGGCGCTGGCGTACACCCCGGCCAGTTCGGCATCGGAGAGCGCCGACAGGTCGGGCGCAATGAGTTCGGCGGTCATTCGCTGCCGCCGAACAGTGCGTCCTGGCCTGGGAGCTCCGGCGGGACCGGGGCGGGCTTGGCGGGCTTGGCCGGGATCTGCGCAAAGAACAGCCCGGCCTGCTCGGGAGCGGCGGGCTTGTGACCCTTGGCCATGCGCCGCCGGTCAAACTCGGCGGGGCCCAGGTCGGCCCAGCTAACTTGGTTCTGCTGCATTGAAGGTCTCCACTTCGATGCGGTAAGTCCCGGTCCCGCTGGCAGGCGGGACCGGGACACTGATCAGCTGAGCCCGTACTCCTCGGCCACCGACTGGTAGGCCAGCGCGATGGCTTCCATGGCGTGCTGCGCGTCCGGGCTGGGCTTCCGCTCGGCTTCCCGCATCGCCGCGTCCAGCGCCTCGCCCAGAACCGTGTAGACCGCGCTGGCCAGGTCCGTCATGACCGGGCGGGCTATCGTCGTTGGTGACATCGGAATCCTCATTTCCTGGTGTCAGCCCCGGGCCGGGCCGGAATCCCGCGCCCGGGGCGTATTGCTAGCCGGACTGGCGTTCAGTACGGCTTTCATCCATAAGCCGTACTCTATCGGGCCGATCTAGGGACGCGCTAGCCCTTTCGAGCAAAAGCCGTACTCAATTCGGCGCGGTGGGCATTGCCCAGCCACCCGCTCCAGCAGTCAGCCGGGCATGCTCAGTCAGCCCCGCGGCGCCGCGCCAGCGCCACCCCGGTGCCTGCCCGGCACTGCGCCAGCTGTGTCCTGCCAGCCCGCCACCCCGGCCAGGCTGGACGGCTCCTGAGCTGCGTCAGCGTCCTGGCCGCCCCGGTCAGATGTGGTGAGCTAGGGACATCGCCAGCGCGCCGCTATCGACTGGCAGGCCGCGCCGTCACGATTCAGGCATTCGTGATATTTGAGCACGACGACGGCAAATCGCACCGCGCACCTTCGACTACCAGCCTCGTACACTCCGCGCTTTTTCTCGCGCGTGGGGATTTCCGTTTTGCCCCTTTTCTCTTTCCGCTTTGCCTGCGCCGCCATTTCCCATTCGGTGCGCGGGAAGTGCGCCGGAGTCATCCGGGGGCGCTCCTGGGGCGTCATAAAGCCGCGGGGCATCGTGCCCCGCGCTCGGGAGGGGATGGGCGATGACGGGCATAGCGGGCGGCGGGCACGGGGCGCACTCGGCCGGGGCGGGGCGCCCTGCGCCGCCACTGCCGCCAGTACAGCCGCCGCCGCGGCCGGCGCACGCGCCGGCTCAGGCGAAGGCCGAGCGGGCCAGGGCGTTGCTGGCGGCGAGGGAGGCGGAGGCGCCTGAGCTGCGGTACATGCGGGAGACGCGCAATGCGGTGGTGTTCATCGCGTGGGCGGTCGGCATCGTGTGCGTGATCAGCCTGATCCTGGGGATCGTCGCGGGGGTGCAGCTGGCCAAGGTGAACTCCCAGCTGGGCAACCTGGGCACGAGCGGCACGAGCAGCAACTGCATGTCGCAGGGTGGCACGGACCCGGGCTGCTAGGCAGGATGGGCGCGTGAATTCTGCGGACTGGACTGCGCTCGGCACGATCGCCCTGGCGGTGGTGACGCTGGCGGCGGTCCTGACGACGATCGTGATTACGGCGGGGGACCGCCGGGGAGCCGCGGCCCGGCTGGCGGATGAGCGGGCGCACAGCGATAGACAGATCGCTACTGAGCGGGAGTTCAGCAAGAACCAGGCCGAGGAGGAGTGGCATGCTGCCCGGGACCGGGAGCAGCTCGCGGAGGCGTATGCCGTGCAGGTCGTGATGGGCGAGGCCGTCGTGGATACGGATGTCCCCACGAACGAGTACGGGGACCCGGATGGGTCTGTGAAGCGGCTGGCGGCGCTTGTGGTCAACCGGGGCAAGTACACGATCACTCAGCTTGAGGCGCAGTTCTGCCTGTCCGGCACGCAGCTGATCACGCCGCACCGGACGGAGCGCATTTCGGGCCTGCTTGACCTTCCGGCCCAGCTGCATTTCGGCTGGGGAGCGCCGGAACGCGAGTGGGCGATGAGCGGGACGCTGACTCCGTGGGACACCGGCATGCGGTTTGAGACGGACCGGATCCATGTCCGGCACCTGGGGAACTCCTACCCGGTGGTGCGGTGGCGGGATCAGTGGGGGACGCGCTGGGAGCACAACCGTGGCCGCGTCCGGACGGTCGTTGAGGGTGAGCAGTGGGTGCCCTGACCGCGAGCACCGGGGACGGAGTATCGGACCGGGCCGCACAGCCCCGGCCCTCGTACGCGCCGCGGTGGCGCTTGCGCGAGGGCAGTCCGGTTTGCCCAGGTCTCGCGTGTTGCCCTGTGCAGTGCTGTGCGGCCCGGTAGCATTGATCACGTTGCGATCGGACCGGAAGGACCCGTGTAGATACCGCTGACGACTGCCTCCTGACCCCGGAAGAGACGCGGGCCAAGCTCCGCTGCTCGCCCGGGACGGTCGAGAACCTCGTCCGGCGCGGGTTCCTTGAGAAAGTCCACCTCCTGAGCGCTGTGCGCTACCGGGAGAGCGACGTCGCCAGGATCATCCGCGAGGGTGCGATCCCTGCCGCACGGCAGGGTGCGGCGTGAAGGGGCGCCAGGCGTGCCGGATCGCCGCGGGCATGGCCGCCGAGATCGAGGCGGCGCTGCTGCGTGCTGGCTGCACACCCCCGCCGTGCGAGGACATCACCGCGGCGATGTGGCCGTTTGCCCGGGTGCTGGCACTGTCGGCTAAGGCGCTGCGGCGGGCCGAGCGGCAGCACCGGCTGTCCCTGGAGCACGCCGCAGCGGCCGAATCGGCGTGCCTGGACGCCATGGAGGCCGTGGCCGGCGCGTGGGCTGCCGCGCACCCCCCGGCGCCGGTACCCGGGAGCCGGATCGCCGACTTCGACCCCGCGCAGTGGCGCGTCGTCCTGCAGCCCGCCGCGGACGCCGAGACTGCCCCGGCCGCCAGGGAGGCCGCGTGATGGCGCACGGGCGCAAGCCGCGGAACCAGCAGCGGCCCAAGCATGCCGCGCGCCGGGTGGCCGCCTGGCCGGACCCGGCCCGCGTCCGGTGCGGGGCTCCGCGGCGCGGCGCGGCAGCCCGGGACGTGCCAGTACATGGGTATCGAGCGAGAGGACACCCGCGTGTGAGCAAAGAGGCGGAAGGGCCGGGCAAAGGCCCCTGCACGGGCTGCGGCCGGGGCATGAAGTCCCGCGACGTGGCGTGCCGCAGGTGCGGGCAGCCGCGGATGGCGATGGCCGGCAAGGCTGCAGCACCCGCGTTCATTGGCAAGGCTGCGGGCGGTGGCGTCGTGGTCCCGCTCATGGCCAAGAGCGCCAGGCCGTCCACGTGGCCGTGCCCCGGTTGCGGGCACCAGCTCGGGAAGAACGCCACCTCGTGCAGGCGCTGCGGCCGGCCCGGCGGCCCCGGTGCGCTCAAGAGCGCCGGCCAGGCGGCCCGGTTCGTGGCGAAGTCGGCGGCCGGGGCGGTGGGCCCGTCGTGCCCGGCGTGCTTCCGCCCCCAGCCGCCCGGCACCCGCTACTCCACCTGCCACGGCCATCTGCTGCCCGGCGCTAACCCGCTGGTTGCCAAGTCGGCGGATAGCCCGTGGGAGCGCGAGTTCTGGAACGAGCACGACCCCGGCCGGCGGGAGCTGCTGCGCCGGCTGATGGAAGGCAACGGAGGTGCGGCATCATGATCGGCTGCGTCACGCAGGAAGCACGGGCCACGATGGAGAAGCGCCGCAAGAAGCGCGAGCGTGAGGACCGGGCCCGGATGCTGGCCAGCGATGCTCACGCCGCGGCGGAGGGTGCGACCGGCCACGTCACGGACGAGGACGAGGACTGTCCTCCGGACATGGGCAAGGCATACCAGGACATCGGGATCAGCGACGGCCCGGGCAGCCCGGTCATGCCCGGCCAGGTCAGCCCGCAGGACTTCGGCCGCCCGTACATCCAGGCCGGGCATGGTGCGCCGAGCCCTGGCTATCAGGCGCCGAACGTCCCGAACGTCCCGCACGTCGATCTGCGGGGGGACCGCGGCATGGCCCGGCCCCTCAGCCCGCATGCCCCGCTACCAGTGGAAGGCCCCCGATGACTGTCTGGGCCCGGAATGACATCTGCTCCGTCAACATCCCCGCCGAGTCGTTCGGCGGCTGCGGCCAGCCGCACGTCCGCGCGGAGGGTGAGACCTCGTTCGCGGTGACGTGTGACCCGTGCGAGCAGCACTTGCGCACGGATCAGAACTGGAGCACGCGGCCGGAGGACGTCCCGCTGAGCCATAACGAGCAGGCCGCGCAGGACGCGGCGGAGAAGAACGTCGGCCGCCGCCAGGTCGCAGCCATGGATGCGGCGGCGTCCATGCTCGCGCTCCTGGCCGGGCCGCGGGACCTGCTCGCCGGTGCCGGCCAGTTGGCCGCGCTCCCGGGAGGCGGCCCGCCGTGCCGCAAGTGCTCGGCTCCCGTTCAGTCCGCGGCCCGGTTCTGTGGCTCCTGCGGGAGCCCGGTCCTGCGGGAAGTGGAGAGCGCGGCGTCGTGACCACCACCGAGACGGCCGGCCGGGCGCAGCAGCTGCTCGACACGCTGCTGCCCGGCTTCTGCGCGGACTGTGGTCAGCACCTCGCCCGGCCCGGTGAGCCGTGCGCGGCGTGCGGCACCGTACCGCCCATCACCCGGGCGGAGGCAGCCGCCCGCCTTGAGCAGCCCGGCGCTGTGGCCACGCTCGAGGCGGCCCGGCTGCGCGGCGAGGCCCGGCAGTTGCAGGAACAGGTCTCGGCCCTGCTGCTGCAGGCCGACATGACCGAGCACACCGACCGCCTCACGCAGGCCCGCGACGAGGCCGGGGCGCCGATCTCTGGCGCCCGCACGGAAGTGGCCCGGCTCGGGAAGGAACTCAAGCGGGCCCAGGGCCGCGAGGACGAGGCCGCGCAGCGCGTGGAGGACTCGCGGGAGAACTTCACCGCGGCGTACAACGCGGAGGAGGCGGCCCGGCGCACGTTCGCACCGGCCGCAGAGCGCACCGATGCCCTGGTCAAGATGAACGCCGCCGGGTCGGTCCTGCAAGCCGACCAGGGCGCGCTCCAGGGTGCTGCCGCGGTCCGCCAGCAGGCAGCCGACACTCTCGGCGCCGCCCGCGCCCGGCTCGCCAGCCTGGAGGCGGACCTGAAGGCCGCGCAGCATGCCCTGGATGCGCCAGGACGGCCGCCGCGGTCCGCCGTCACGCTGACGATGGACCTCGCCCGCCAGGTTCTCGCCGGGGACCTGGAGCCGGGCGAGCAGGCGTTCGTCCGCTCGCTCGGCGAGGCCCTGGCCGGCTTCTCCGGCGCCTCGGCCGACATCGCCAGCCGGGCCGTGGCGAACGCCGAGCGCGAGCGGACGGAGCGCGAACGCGGGCGGGCGCTGCACCTGCAGCCGCTCGGCGGCGGCACCTATGGTGCCATCGCGAACCCGGGCACCGGGGGAAGCCGGTCACGTGATCGTGCGGCGGCCGGTGCCGGAGCGGGTTCTGCGCGGGACACACGGCGCGCAGGGCCTGGCACGGCCGCCGCGCAC
>CAVQPP010000239.1:0-5520 GCA_963714445.1 uncultured Actinomycetota bacterium | reverse complement strand
GGTGGCGGCTGGTCTTGACCTTGACCGGCCTGCCATCTGAGTCCTTGACGGTGACGAACCAGCGGTCCTCAATGTGGGCCATCTGCCACCTCTTCGCCGTCGTCGCCAATGTCCAGCCCGGCCGGAAGCGGTGGGAGGATCATCCCGCGCTCGCGCATCTGGGCCCGGATCCTCCTGAGTGACTGAGCAGCTGCCTCACGGAAGTTGTCAAGCGCGGTGACGCGGTACTGGAGTTCTGCCTGCCGGGCCCTTGCAATCAGCAATGCCTCGCTCGCGACGGCCACAGCCTCCCCGGATACTGACGCGCTGTATGTCTCATCTGCAGCTACGTCCGCAACCTGCGCAGCTACGTCCGCAACCTGCGCCGCCTCAGTTCGCATCTCTGCCCAGCGGCGGACGAGATCGACGTGTGCCTCCAGCAGGCCGGGCGCGCTCTCCTCGTTGACGCTGGGCCAGCGAAGCGTCGTGACACCATTTCGCGACTCAAGTTTGAGTTTGCCAGCAAACCAGTGCACAGCATCCATAGACCGGATTTTGATCCCTGGCAGCACCTCGGCGTTCTCGCTCAGGCCAACGGGAAGGATCAGTTCGATCGGGGAGACCTCAAGGGCCACGGCCAAGACCATGACCTCAGCTGGCGTGACCGCCTGCCTCCGCCCGCTCTCCAGCTTCGTGATCGTGAGCCTCGCAAGCGGAAGCCCCAGTTCGGCGCAGCGGTCAGCGAGCGCCTGCACAGTCATCGGCTTGCCGCTCGGGTCGCGGGTTCTCTTGCGAAATCGTGCAACGCGTTCCCCAATGCCGGCGGTCGTAGCGATGGACCAGTCTGCCTCTAGTTCCACGCGGTAACACTAGCCGTCAACTGTGTTACTTGACAATCAATGCCAGTACATCCACCATAGTGTCGTCGTGATCGATAGATCGTCGATTGCGTTACCTCCCGATCGGCCGACAGGCAGGTGTGCGGCATGCAGGAACTAGATCAGCCTCAACTGGACGGCCCCTCCTGGTGGACATTGCTGGAGGTTGCCGAGCATTACCGGCGTCCCGAGGCGACGATCCGGTACTGGCGACACATCGGCTACGGCCCGAAGGGCGCGAAGGTCGGGACGGGCGTCCTCTATCCCCGCTCGGAGATCGAGCGCTTCGACCAGGAACTCGCCGACCAGGCGCAGGCCACTGCCTGACACCCCCGATGTTCGCCGGCGTTCCCACCAACCCCCGAGTAGATGCGGAGGCCGTGTGGTCCATGACCCCATTGGATCCCTAGAGAGCAGAAGCGGCCCCGGGCACGAAGCCCGAGGCCACCCGACAAGCAAGGCCCTCGCCAAGGCCAGCAGTAATCCCCCCATAGAAGGAGACTCCGCAGTGCACATCGTACGCCAGGGTCCCCGCAATGGGCAGGCTGCGGGCAAGCGGCGCGGGCTCCCGGTTGCGCACGCCAGCCAGGCCGCGCCCTGCGCGGGCCGGACGCAGTGGCACGTCATGTACCAGTGCACTGCCTGCGGCGGTACCCACTTCGGGCGGTCCGCGGTGGAATTGTCCACGGGTAAGCGGCTGGCCCGCTGCGGCCGTCTGGTGTGGCTCGTGATCTCCCGCACCTACCGGGCCCGGCAGGATCCGGGGGCGGCGGCATGACGCGCCCCGACGTCATCGCCTGCGCGCGCTGGCTGCAGGAGCGACTCGGCGTCTTCACCTTCGCCGTCGATCACCCGGGCTTGCCCGGGTGCGCTGGGGCCCACTGGCCGGACCGGCCGTGCGACGGTCAGAGGGGCAAGCACCCTTGCGGGAAGTGGTCGCGGGATTCCACCAGCGACCCAGGCCGGATCCGTGCCGCGCTGAGCCGGGGCCTGCGGAACCTCGGTATCGACTGCGGGAAGTCCGGCCTGCTGGTCGTGGACGAGGACCGCCCGGGCGCCTTCGGCGAGTTCGCCGCCAGCATCGGCCAGGTGCTGCCGGAGACCTTCACCGTCACCACGTCCAAGGGTGCGCACTTCTACTTCCGCCAGCCGGCCGGCGAGCTGCTCGGCAACGGCCGCGGCCAGCTGGCCGGGCGCGGCATCGACGTCCGCGGCCGCGGGGGCTTCGTGGTGGCACCGGGCAGCGTCCACGCGACGGGCGCGCTCTACACGCCGGTCGATCCGCGGGCACCAGTGCTCCCCGCTCCGGCGTGGCTGACTGCGGCGCTGCACGAGGCGCCCAGGGCCGCAGGAGCCGCGGCGATGCCCAGGCGTCCTGGCTCGGCGCACGGGCGCCTTCGCGGGCTGCTGGCGGTCGTGCTCAGCGCCAAGCCCGGCGAGAGGAACAACAGCTTGTACTGGGCGGCCTGCCGGGCCGCGTCCATGATCGCTGAGGGAGACCTGGATGAAGCCACCGCGGTGGAGTGCCTGACCCGGGCGGGCGAGGCGGCCGGGCTCGGCACCTCGGAAGTCCAGGCGACCGTGGCCAGCGGCCTGCGGGGGGTGATGGTGTGACCGCCGAAGGGGAGGCGCGCCACCGGGCCGCAGGGATCATGCACGACGCCGGGATCCCGGGATGCGCTGACCCGGCGCCCGATGAGCCGAAGTCGGAGCTCGGCTATGCCCGGCGCCTCATCGCGGTCTACGGCGACCGCCTCCGGTACGTGCCCGCGTGGCGCCGCTGGCTTGTGTGGGACGGGAAGAGGTGGGCGCACGACAGTACCGGCCAGGCGGCCCGCTGGATGAAGTCGATAGCCCGGCTGGTGACCTCCGATGCCTTCGCCGAGGAGGACGAGAAGAACGCCAGGCCGCCGTCAGCCTCGCCCGCCGCGGTGAATCCTCAGCCGGGGTATCCGGTGCACTCACCCTGGCAGGCACCGAGACGGAAGTTGTGGTTACCCCGGACGACCTGGACGCGGACCCGTTCCTGCTGAACTGCACGAACGGCACCCTCGACCTGCGGACCGGCGAGCGGCGCCCCCATGACCCGGCCGACCTGATCACCAAGGTGACCGCCGGAGCTTACGACCCTGCGGCCAGCGGCCGGGTGTTCCAGGAGTTTCTGCAGAGGGCGCAGCCGGACGAGGCCATGCGCGTCTACCTGAGCCTGCTGGTTGGTCACGGCCTGGTGGGCCAGGTCATCGAGCACCTGCTCCAGATCCACTGTGGCGAGGGCGCGAACGGGAAGTTGACGTTCGTCAACGCGACCGGTGCCGCCCTCGGCGACTACGCCGCCCCAGCGGACCCCGAGCTGCTGACCGCCCGCACCTTCGACGCGCACCCGACCGGCGTCGCAGACCTGTTCGGCCTGCGGCTGGCCATCCTGCACGAGGCCGACAGAGGCCGGCGCCTCGCCGAGGGCACCGTCAAGCGCCTGACCGGCGGTGACCGGATCAAGGCCCGCCGGATGCGCGAGGACTTCTGGTCGTTCGAGCCGTCGCACACCTTCGTGATGCTCACCAACCACAAGCCGATCATCACCGGCACTGACGAGGGGATCTGGCGGCGTATCCGCCTGGTTCCGTGGGCCGTGGTGGTCCCCGCGGAGGACCGGGACGAGCACCTCGGCGACAAGCTGGCGCTTGAGGCCGACTATGTGCTGACCTGGCTTGTCCAGGGCTGCCTCGCCTGGCGCGAGCACGGTCTCACCGACCCGGAACCGGTCACCAGAGCGACCAGCGCCTACCGCGACGAGTCCGACGCTCTCGGCCGGTTCCTCAGTGACCGGACCATGAACCATGGCCAGGTCAAATCGTCCGATCTGTTCGACGCCTGGTCGAAGTGGTGTGCAGGGGAGGGCGAGGACCCCGGCACGCAGACCGCGTTCTCCATCGCGCTCACCAACCGCGGCTATGACAAGAAGCCGGCCTCTTCCGGCAATTTCTGGCAGGGGCTGGGGCTCGCCAATGAGTAGCCGGTGGAGGGTTGTGGAAGGTCTGGAGGGTCTATCCGCATGTCGCGCGCGCACGTGGGGCGCAAAGCTGCAAACCCTCCCAACCCTCCACTCTGGGGCCGCAGTGGAGGGTTCGGGAGGGTTTCCTGCTTAACCGCCCACGTGCGCGCGCGAGTGGCTGCAAACCCTCCCAACCCTCCACACCCTCCACGCACCCGGCTCGGCCCGCCGTGCTGCGGCCAGTCACCATCCGGAGGTCCGCATGACTGACCGCCACACCCAGAGCACCGAGGCCATACAGAACGCGTGGGACTTCTGGCTCTCGCAGCACGACGTCAGCGTGCCCGACCGGATCGAGGCCGCCGTGCGGGACGCGACGGCGGCATGGCTCCGGGTCAACACGGGTGAGCTGCTTGACCGGATCGCCGCCGAGGTAGCGAAGCGCATCCCGCCGGCACCCGGTGACGACGACCCGGCGAACGGAGTGCCCGATGAGGCATGAGACCTGCCTGTACTGCCGGACATCCGGCGCAGGAGATCCCAGCGTCCAGGCGCTCATCCTGGTCTCCGAAACCATCGGGGCTCAGATGCACCACCACCACACCGTCAGGTGCGGCGGGTGCGGCGCATGGTGGTTTGACGACGTGGTGATAGGCGGCCTGGGCATCCCCGTCGCCAGCCGCCGCGACACGGTGCTGTGCGGGTGCGACGACGGCCTGCCGCAGTACGCGCTGTCGGCCGTCCTGGTGCCCCAGCCGGAATCCGGCTGCGCGTGCACCAAGACGGAGACCGAGAAGTACGCCCTGCCGATCCGCACCAAGGGCGCATCTGGTGGTGACTCGTGAGCAGGGCCTGCTGCCGGGCCCGCGCGGCCCGTCTCGCCGCCGCCGGAGTCCGGCCTGCGGATACCGAGAGCATCCGCAGCGCCGTCCAGGACACGAGCGGGCCCGGTGGATTACCGAGCTTGCGCTCGCTGGCGGGGAGCGCGAGCAGACGCGCCGCAGGGCCGAGCGGAACGCCCGCCTCCGGGCCTGAGCGGCTGGCCCGTACACGGACATCCGATCCCAGAAAGGACGCCGCCGCGTGACGGCTATCAGTGACCTGATCGACCCGGCCGACCGCGCCCGGCTGCTTGAGCGGCTGGCTGACCTTGAGGCCAACGACCGGCTGATACGCCAGCCGGGAACAACGAGGCCGCCCGATCCGCCGCCATCGCTGGTGGCGGTCGCAAATGCATCCGGCCCGCACAAGGCGGGCCGGGAGGCAGCCGGGGTGACAGCCCGGCAGAACGGAGTGCATCAGTGACCGGCACCATCATGCCCGGAACCCGCGTCCGGGCGCACGCGCTCGGCAACGTGACCGGCGTCGTTGTTCCTCTCGAAGGCGAAGCCCTGCAGACGCTGGAGCGCCTCGAGGCGCAACTCCGGGGCACCCGGCACGACCATCCCCGGCTGCCCGGCCTGGTGGCCATCAAGCGCGACGGCTTCGACCTCAAGGCCGATCTCCGGTACCAGTTCGCCCAGCCGGAAGACCTGACGGTCATCTGACCAGAGCCCCGGTGCCCTCCCTGGCACACCGGGAGGGCACCGGGGCTCTGGCTCACCACCGAGGAGAGGAACCACGTCATGACCACCAGCAAGACGACGAGTCAAGCAGACGACAAAACCAAGA
>CAVQPP010000238.1:0-15944 GCA_963714445.1 uncultured Actinomycetota bacterium | reverse complement strand
AGCTCCTGAGAGATGTTGGCCAGGAACTCGGCCTTGGCCCGCGAGGCCTGCGCGAGCTGCTGCTCGCGTTCCCGCAGGCTGAGCCGGAGCTGGTCACGCTCGGCGAGCTGATCGAACAGCGCGCCGACCTCGGCCAGCTCCTCGTCACCCGAGACCAGGGCGCGCGCGTCCGGGTCGCCGTCGCGCAGCGCACGCATCGCGGCGAGCAGCTGAGCGAGCCGCGGATCGGGCACTACTGCCAACGCATACCTCCAGGCGAACCCCGGCACTGCGGACCGCAGATCCAAGCTTCCTGAGACCGGCCGCAGCGTTTCGCCCACGCGACGCGGCATCCTGATCGCAACTATATCCGTCATCCGCAGGTCCAAAGCCGTGCGCCCGTCCCTGTAGCGGAGTCGTTGTAGTAGCCGCGCAGTCACTGCGATCGTATTTGTTCCGGCCGCGTAAACAGCGTCCGATGTGCATTTACCCACCCCACCGCGACCGCGATAGTTAGCCCATGACTACGACCCCGCCCGTCGCCCCCGCCCTGGCCGATCCGGAGCTGATCGCGGCCTACGGCGACCACGTCCTCGCCGTCGAACCCACTGGCGCCGAGCCGATCCCCGCCGAGGCGAGACACGGCAATCCGCTGCAACTGCTGTGGACCTGGACCTCGCCGAACATGGAGTTCGCCACCGTCTTCATCGGTGTGCTCGCGGTCGGCGTATTCGGGCTCGGATTCGGACAAGCGGTGCTGGCGCTGGTGCTCGGCACCGCCCTCGGCTCGGTCGCGCACGCCTTCCTCGGCTTGGCCGGTCCGCGTTTCGGCGTGCCGCAGATGGTCGCCGGACGCAGCGCTTTCGGCTTCCGGGGCAACGCGCTCCCCGCCGGCCTCAATGCCCTGACGGCAGGCATCGGCTGGTTCGCGGTCAACAGCGTCAGCGCCGCGTATGCTCTCAACACCCTGCTGAAGTGGCCGCTGCTGTTGTGCCTGTTCATCGTGGTCGTCTTGCAGGTCGGCATCGCCTACTTCGGCCACAACTTCATCCACAGCGCGGAGCGGTACACCTTCCCGGTGCTGACGGTGATCTTCATCATCGCGTCGATCGTCATCCTGACCAAGGCGCACCCCAGCGCGGCCGACGGCGCGAAGGCATTCCCCGGCGCATTCTGGCTAACCGCCGGAGCCTCCTTCGGTTACGCGGCCGGCTGGACGCCTTACGGCTCCGACTACACCCGCTACCTGCCGAAGAACGCGCCCAAGTGGCAGGTGGCGCTCTGGCCCGGCCTCGGCGTCTTCCTCTCCTGCGTGGGCCTGGGCATCGTCGGCGCGGCGTCCGTCACGGTCGCCATTCCGCCCGATGTAGCCAGCAAGCTGTCGCTCACCGCGGCCTTCACCTACAGCCTCCCGACCTGGCTGGCCAACCTCACGCTGCTGGCGATCGCGGTCGGCGGCATCGCGGCGAACGCGCTGAACATCTACTCCGGCACGCTGTCCTTCGTCGCGATGGGCATCAAGCTGCCGCCGATCGTGCGCCGTGCCACGGTCGCGCTGGTCTTCGGCGTCGCAGGCACGGCTGTCGCCTGGAGCGGCCTGCACGACTCGGCCTCCAAGTACGAGAACTTCCTGCTGGTCATCACGTACTGGATCGGCCCATGGCTAGCCGTCGTCTTCACCGACCGCATACTGCGCCGAGGCCAATCCGACGACGAGGTCGGCAGCCTCCTCCAGGACACGACATACCGAGTCTGGGCCGGCCCGCTAGCGATGGCCGCCGGTACCGGCCTAGGCGTGTGGCTCTTCTCCAACCAGACCGAGTACATCGGCGTCGTGCCCCGGCACGTCCCCGGAATCGGCGATCTGGCATTCGCCGCAGGCTTCGTCATCGCCGCCGTTCTCTACTCGGCCTTCCTCCGCGTTCCCGGCCTGGCCCCCGCCCGCGACAACGCAGTCGTCGCCGCGCCGGCCCCCGCCACCGAGGTGAGCTAGACGTGAGCTAACCGGCTAGCCGTCTAGTCATCCAGCCCCTACTCATCCCCGAAGGAGAAGCTCAGCCACCGATCCGGCCGAGCTGTGAACAGCACGAACGTCCCCGCCGGATTGCTGACCTCAGCCTGAGCAAACCCACGCGCCATGTCCTCGGGCAGATACCGCCCCACAATCGCAATGACCTCATCCACCGTCGGCGTCCGATTCGCGTCCACCACGGTGCATTCAGCAGTCACGTACTTGAACGGGAACTGCGTCTGCTGCACGCAGAAGCTCAGCTTCCCGGCCCGCTCGAGCAGTCGCGTCTTGTGCGCCTTCTGGCCCTGAGTGCCGGTGAAGAACGTGATGTTCCCGCTGGGCTCGTACGCGTACCAGACCGGGTTGGTGTGCGGCGGCCGATCGCCGTCGCTTTCCACGCTCAGCACGCCGACGTGGGTCTGCGCCAGGAAGTCCTGCTGCTCGTCCGTGGTGAGAGGCCGGGCCATGATGCGCTCCTTTGGGTCAGTACTCGGATGAGCGATGAGTTAGTTCCCTCAAGGAACGAACCTAGCGCAGTACGTTCCCTAAGGGAACCCATCGAGCTAGACTTTCCGCATGCAGCGCACTCAGTTCGGCGAGATGGCCTGTTCGATCGCCCGCACCCTCGACGTCATCGGCGAGCCCTGGTCCCCGCTGATCCTGCGCGACGTCTTCGCGGGCATTCACCGCTTCGAGCAGATCCAGCAGGACCTGGGTATCTCCCGCAAGGTCCTGACCGAACGCCTCAAGTGGCTAGTCGACAACGAAGTGCTGGAGCGCCGCGAATACTCCGCCCGCCCGCCGCGACACGAGTACGTGCTCACCCAGAAGGGCACGGAACTCTGCGACATGCTGATGGTCATGATCCGCTGGGGCGACCGCTGGACAGCTGGCGAAGCCGGGCCGCCGGTGCTCTACCGCCACCACGACTGCGGAGAGATAAGCCACGTGGAGTTGCACTGCTCGGTCTGCGACCACCCAATGCGCGCCGACAACGTCGACGTCCTGCCCGGCCCTGGTTCAGACTCTTGATTCATGAGCTCACTCATGTCTGAAGCTGACGGCCGCCTGCGCGCTGCGCTCCTCGACTCGGGCGGAGTACTGATGCGGCCGATCGGCGGCCGGTGGAACCCACGTGCCGATTTCGAGCAGACCGTGCTCTCCCATGTCCCGTCGGTGACGCCGGAGCAGTTCAGCGCGGGTATCGCCGCGGGCGACCGGTTCTTCGCAGCATCGCCTTCCACGCCTGATACTGACGACTATCACCGGGCGATCCTGGCCGAACTCGGCGTGCTGGCTACGGAGCGCTTGCTGGCTGATCTGCGGCGGGACGTGGCGCCCTCGGCGGTGCTGGAGCCGTTCCCGGAAGTGCCGGCCACGTAGACGAGCAGATCGTAGGTGCGCTGGTCTCCCTAGCCCACGGCCTAGGCATGTCGGTGACGGCAGAAGGCGTGGAAGACCAAGAGCAAACGGCGCGGCTGGCGGCGCTGGGCTGCGACTCCGCGCAAGGCTGGTATTTCGCCCGCGCGGTGCCTCCCGCGCAACTGGAGGGCCTGCTCGCACTCCCGGTAACTGGTGTCCCCCGGCCTCTAGAGCGCCGCCGAGGGCGGTAGGTCGCTGGGGACCTGAGGCCCTGGGTGCCGACTGCGCTTGGTGCACGTATACGAATGTACGACTTATTCTGATTCGCGTCTTATGTCAGGCATTGGCGATAGAATAGAGGTACGGGGAAACGCCTCGCCACCTGCGCCGATATCACGGAGAGCTTGACATGGACGCGATTGAGCTTACTGAGAAGACCACTGAGACGACGACTGAGACGACGGCTGTTGAGAACGCCGTCTGCGCGCCTGCGGATCTGGATGCGCTTGCCGCGTCGCTGGCTGAGGCGGCGCCGAGCGCGGGCGCGCTAGGCGAACTGGAGTTCGAGCGATTGTCTCCTGCCGGGCGTATCAACGCGGTGCTGGGTTGGGAGCGGCTGGTGCGCCACGCGCACGCCGGGTTGATCCGCTGCCTGGGTACTTTGGCGCGTGATGCGGGTGATCCGCGCCGGATCACCCAGGACGGGGCGGACTCACGCTGGCTGATCGAGACTGAGTTGTCCGCCGCGCTGGCCTGGTCCCCCGCGACCACGCAGAACCGGCTGTCGGATGCGCACGCCCTGGTGCGTCTGTTCCCCCAGCACCCTTGAACTGCTCGGCGAAGGGCGGGTCTCCCTCGAGCAGGCCCGCTGCCTGGCCCAGTTGACCTCGGGTATCGAAGACGACGCGGCTCAAGCAGTCGAGGCGCGGGTATTGAGCCGCATGCCCGGCCAAAGCCCGGCGGTGACTCGGCAGGCGATTCGCCGTGCGATCCTGCGCGCCGATCCGGATGCCGCTGCGAAGCGCTACCGCTACCAGCGCGCCCGCCGCCGGGTCGAACTGCGCCCGGAGGACGACGGGATGGCGACCCTCTCGTTTTATCTGCCCGCGGATGTGGCGCAGATGGCGATGCGCACGCTGACCGAGATGGCGCGGCGCGCCAAGCGCAACAGCAAAGACGGCGGCGACAAGCGGACGTTGGACCAGCGCCGCGCCGACCTGCTGCCCGCTTTACTGAGCAGAGCCACAACCGGCGGCGACGGCGCCGCCGCGCTGGTCCCGGCGCGGGTCAGCGTCGTGGTCGGCATCGAGACGCTGCTGGGCTTGAGCCGCGAGCCCGGGCACCTGGAGGGCTACGGCCCGATCTGCGCCGAGCAGGCCCGCCGCATCGCCCACGCCCACGCAGCACGGTGGCGCTTCCTGCTCACCGCCGGCGACGGCACCCTGGTCGGGATCTCCGAACACACCTACAGCCCGCACGCCGCCACCAAACACCTGACCCAACTGACCTACCGCACCTGCGTCTTCCCGCACTGCGCGATGCCCGCCGAACGCTGCGACCTGGACCACGGCCTGGCCTACCACAAGGGCGGCACAACCTGCGTCGGCAACCTCGCACCCCTGTGCCGGCGCCACCACAACGAAAAATCCTTCGGCCACTGGCAACTAAACCGCCGCGGCGACGACCGCATCGAATGGACCTCCCAACTGACCGGCCGCAGCTACATCACCGAACCCACCCTCTACACACTCGCCGCATGAACCACCCCACCGAAAAGTGAAACATTCAAAGTTTCACAGGACACTGAGACTCTAAACCCAGGTATCGGGCCCGGATACCTGATCCCGGAACCGCAACCAACCTGAACAACCTGAACAACCTGAGCGCCGGGCTCACCCCGCTCGTTGCCATCGCACCCACGAGTCGTGCGCGGCACGCCGCTGCGCCACCCGCGTCCCAACCATGCCTCGCTGCGTAGTTGCATTTGCGTTTTCGTGCAGGCGAGAGTGATGGCATGACGACGACGGGCAACGGCGAATCCAACGCGGCGACCGAGTCGACCGAGTCGACCGAGTCGAACGAGTCGGGCGAGTCAGGCGAGTCGAACAAGCCGAACCGAGTCGGGCGAGGCGGGTGAATCGGGTGAATCAGGCGAGGCGGCCGAGTCGGGCACCGGCGCCGCGGCTGGCCTGCTCGTAGTCGCAATCGAGGAGGCGCGGGCTGGGCTGGCCGAGGGCGGCATCCCCATCGGCGCGGCGTTGTTCGGTGCTGACGGCGAACTGCTCGGCCGTGGACACAATCGGCGCGTCCAGGACGGCGATCCTTCCATGCACGCCGAGACTGCCGCGTTCCGCGCGGCCGGACGGCTGCGCGATTACCGGCACACGACGATGGTCACCACGCTTTCGCCGTGCTGGTACTGCTCCGGGCTGGTCCGTCAGTTCGGCATCGGGCACGTCGTGATCGGCGAGTCGGCGACGTTCTTCGGCGGCCACGAGTGGCTGGCCGAGCACGGCGTGCGCATCACGCTGCTGGACGACGAAACGTGCAAGACGCTGATGCGTGACTTCATCGCGGCCCGGCCCGACCTCTGGTTCGAGGACATCGGCGAGGTCGAGTGACTATGTCTACCTCTACCTCTACGTCTACCTCTACGAAATGATCGGGAAGCTGGGCGACACGGTGACGAAGATCGGACCCTGCGTTCCCTTCGGCTCCACGGTGAAGACCACCGGTGAGAAGTTAATGGTCACGGTGATGGTCACCGGCTCGTTCGGGACTATCTGACCGCCGGCGGTCGGCGCCGCGGTCGGCGGCAGGTTTGACGGTGGCGGCGGCGGAACCACGATCGTGTAGCCCGCAACGGGTCCACCGCGTGCGTTGAGCCTGAACGTGCCCGTATACATGCCCTTGCCATCCGAAGTCGCTGTCGCCGTTATCGGAACCGCGACTAGGACGCCCTGGGGAGGCGGCGGCGGACTCTGCGATGGTGACGGGGACGGGGATCGGCTCGGGGACCGGGACGGGCTCGGCGGCGGCGTGGTGATGATGACGATGCTCGGGCTGGGGGAGAGCGACAACGACGCACTCGCGCTCGGGCTGGCGCTCTGGCTCGGGCTCTTGCTGGGGCTGGCAGATGGCGAACTCGTCGATATTTGGATCTGTATCGAGGACTGCGTGTCTACGACGACGGCCGTCACCGTCGGGCTTGGCGTCGAGAGCGCGGCGGCTGCGCCTTCGGGCGATATGAGCCGTATCGCCGTGTAGCCGCCTGCGCCGAGCAGCAGGAATAGCAGGATTGCCGCCGCGACTAGCGACCTGCGGCGTGCGGCGGCGATTGGGCGGAATCTGCGGCGGTCGACGGGTACGGGGAAGCCGGCGCGGTCGAAGGGTTCGGCGCGTTTGGCGACGCGTACGCAGTACTCGGCGGCGTTCGCCGTTGCGATTGCGGCGACGTTCGCGTTTGCGGAGTAGGCGTTCTTGTTCCGGTTTGGTGCGTTGTGGGTTGAGTTCGATGTGGTTGGCTGGCCGTTGCTGGATGAAGGGCCGGATGAGCTGCCGGATGGAGGCGCGCCGGTCGGCATTACGTTGCCGACTAGCCGCAGGACGCTCGAACGCATGCCCGGCGGCAGGAGCAGGATCGGCAGCGCGCCGAGCAGCGCCTCGGGGCGTAGCTCGCGATGCTTGCGTTGGCCGCAGATGTCGCATTGCTCAATATGGCGGTTGATCCGCTTGCGCAGCAGAGCTGTTAGCTCACCGTCCCAGCCGGTGAGGATCGTGGCCAGTTCGGGGCAGTCTCGCTGGCCGGTGCGTGCGACTAGGAGCGCGCCGAGCGACTTCTCTAGCTGGCCGCGCGCACGGGACAGCAGCGCGTGCGCGTGGTTCGGGGGGACGCCTAGTGCGGCGGCCAGGTCCGCGCCTTCGAGCTCGTGGCGCACGTTGAGCTCGAAGACCTCGCGCTCGCTCGGGTTGAGGCCCTGGATCGCCGCCCAGATCAGGCTGCGTACGTCGGCCTCGCGCATGCCCGCGTCGACATCGACGGCGTCGTCGCTCACCTCGCCCGCCTGGTCGAGGTCCACCATGGCTTGCGCTTGGCGGCTGCGCACTCGGCGCAGGCACTCGTTGCGGGCCACCGCGTAGAGCCACGGGCGCAGCCGGTCGGGGTCGCGAAGCCCGTCGAGCTTCTGCGCGGCCACCACGAACGTGTCCTGCAACGCGTCGGCCGCGTCCTCGGGGTCGCGCAGCATCGTGCGGCAGTACGCGTATAGCGCCTGCGCGTACCGGTCGTAGATGGCAGCCAGCCCCGCCGGGTCGCCCGCGATGATCGCCGCGACAAGGTCCCGATCCTGCATGCGCACACCGTAGAGCCTCCGGCACTCCACGGGGAACAAAGTTGCGACCAACTTCCTGATGTGTCAGATCCAGCCATTGCGCACCGCGTACGCGACGGCCTGCGTGCGGTTGCGCAGGTTGAGGCGGACGGTCAGCGACTGGAGCACGGCCTTGATGGTCCGCTCCGAGTACGCGAGCCTGGTGGCGACCTCGCGGGTGGACATGCCGTCCGCGATCAGCTTGAGCACGTCGCGCTCCCGCTCGGTCAGCCCGGCGAAGGTCAGGCCGCGCGGCTCGAGCGCGGTGCGGTTCAGCAGACTGACCTGGTCGAGCAACTGGCGCACCAGGTCCGGCGGCATGTCGCCGTAGCCCTGGGCCGCCGCGCGCACGACGCGGACGAGGCGTTCTGGTGTGGCTTCTGCCCGGCGGACCACGCCGCAGACTCCGCCGCCGACGACGCCCACCACGGCACGCGGGTCGAGCTGACCGACGATCAGCACGACCGGCGTGCCGTCGGCGCGGTGCATTCCGAGCAGCCAACGCGTAGCCGCCTCGTCGACGACGTCCGCGACGGCGATCACGACCGAGGCCGCCTCGCCGCTCTCCGCGACGCGCAGTTCGGGGCGCTGACGCAGTTGGACGAGGATGCCGGCTTCGGAGATCGGGTCGAGCGAGTGGACGCGGACCGTGATCCGGTCGGCAGCGGACGGCATGCGCCGCGGCGGGATCGGGCGGGCGTGCGCGGGGATGGCCGGGGTGCCGGACGTGGCGTGTCTGACTGGCGTGGGGGACGTGACTGGCATGGCTTCCGCCTCCTGAGCTCTGGGTTTTTGCCCTACATGGGTGAGAGGGGCGGGCAGGCGGAAGCCCAACACTTTTTCCGGGAGATTTTTCGGGAGATTTTTCGGCGCGGGTGGGACGGGGTGTCCCGATCATGGTCTATCAGGGTTCTGTGAAACTTTGAAACAGTCAGCGAGTCAGGAGTCAGGAGTCAGGAGTCGGGAGTCAGTGGGTGGTGGTGGTGGTGAGTGGTGGTTACGGCGGCGGCGATCGGTGGGGGAAAGCGCGGGTGAGGCCGTCCCCACCACGGCCCCACCCAGTTCGCGGCGCGGCAGCTGTCCGCGCGCCCCGTCTTCCGGTTTATCCGATTTGTTTCGTTTCCTACGCTTACTCTGGCAGGCTGGCGGCTGCCGCGGTCAGCTGGTCGTGCGCGGCGACGATCGCGAGCGCACGCTTCGGGACGGTGATCTCGTGGTTGTACGAGCACCGCAGTAGGTATCGCGCCAGCGCGGTGTGCCACTCCCACGCGTGCCGCTGGTATTCGCCGTCTCCTGACATACCGGGGCAGAACGCGCGCACGTTGCCGGTCAGCCAGTTGAGCGCGGCGAGGGCTGCGAGAGTTCCGTCGCCGGAGGGGGCGTTGGCGTGCGCGCCTTCAGCGTGCGCAGCGCTGAGTTCGTCGGTGGTGGGGGCCGGGCCGCTTGTGCTGATGGTGTCGGTTCGGTCGATCCCGGCCAGCTCAGCTATTTCAGCGAGTTCGGCCGCGGTCTGAGCGGACGTGCGCGATTCGGGTACGGAGACGCCTTCGGGGTCTTTGGGCAGCAGGTCCGCCGGCACGAACTCCCCGGGTCCGGGCAGCTCGCCGGCCAAGGCGGTCTCGCGCGGCGGATCGAGCAGTGGCTCTAGGCGTCCGAGCCGCGCGGCCACCTCGCGCCAGCGTTCGAACCCGGTGAAGAACATCGACGCGGCGCCCGGATCCACGCTGTGCATAAGCAGATCCACCGCCAGCCGCGCCGGGTCGGTGGCCCAGTGCGCGTGCCCGAACCGGCTCGCGTCGATTACCGTCGGCTCTGGGTGTCGGCCCTCGTAGACCAGCACGTTCGTCGCGTGCAGATCGCCGTGTGAGAACACGCCGTACGTGGGCTGCGATGCCGTGCGCTGCTGGTCCGCCGTGCCGATCCGGCCCTCGGTGACGAAGGCGGTCAGACGGTCCGTCAGCTCCCCGACCAGCGACTCGGGCAACCGGCAGCCGTCGGGATGCGTGAGCACCGGGCTCAGTTCCTTGACGGCGTGCAGCACGCGGCGCTGGCGGTAGTAGGGAGTGCGCAGGAGATCGGCCGGGGAGTCGATCTCCTGCGCGGTGTCCGCGTACGTGCCACCGAGGCCATCGGTGAACAGGGCTGCGAACACGTCTTCGACCGCGGCTTCGGAAGCGCCGCGGGCTAGCCAGTCGCGCAACGTCAGCGCGCTGCCTTGCAGTTGCGAGGCCAACGCGTACCAACCGTTGACCGGACCGACCGGATACGGAGGCGACTGCCGGGCGAGGAGGGCGGGACGCAGCAACGCCGCAGCCTCCGCGCCACGTTGCGCCTCACGCGTCAACGCGTCCTTATCCAGGCTGACCTTGAGCACGTGATGCGTGCGCACGCCACTGTTGTCCAGCGCCGCCGTTACCGCGCAGACTGCCGCACCTGAGTAACCCGGGGCGATGTAACCCAGACTCATGTTGCGTGTGGTGCGTCCGGCGGCCTCGAGGATGCGTGCGTAAAGCCGGCACAGCGTGGGCTCGCCAATCGCGTGAACCAGCACCTGGATGTTCGGGTCGAGCTCGTCATAGGTCACTGCGATCGGGGCGGTGGCGCCGGTGTCGAGCAGGTGGTTGTGGATCTCGGTCGCGATGGCCATCGGGCTGTTCTCCGGCGCGTCAACGCTGAACTCATACCGCCAGAGCACGCGGTGCGCACCGCTGCGTCGCGCTTCGTCGAGCAGGTCCGGGCGCTGCGCGTCGCCGCCGCTGATGGCGAGGATGAACGCGCCGGGGAAGCGCTCGCGGGCTTCGCAGATCAGGTTCAGGCCGGATTGCGCCGTGCCGGACGCGGCGGTTGCCGTGCCGGTGCCCCCGCGCTCGCCGTTATGAGCGGCCCCGTTGCGTGCGCCGCCGGATCCGTTGAGGGGAGCGCCATCGCGCGCTGCGGCCGGCAGGTCGACGACGATCAGGTCGTACGCCGCGCCGGGCACCGAGAACAGCTCGCGCACCTGGCCGGGGTCCTTCGCGGTCGTCCACACCACCAGCCAGCCGAGTTGCCCGAACGGGTACCGCAGCCGCTCGGGCACGGCGGTGAGGTTGTCCTCGTCCTCATCGATGAGCAACGCCTGAATCGAATCCACGATCACACCCCCTGCCACGGCCGCAGCGCGATAACCGACTCGAAGCTGCATCCCTCGGCGGCCAGCGCCCGGACAGTGAGCCAGCCGCCGAACGGCCTGAGGGCACGGGCCAGCGCGCCGACGCAGCGCGCCGGATCCGCGGGGCCAGGGACGGCCGCGGTGTCGCGCAGCACGAGTTGCACCGCGTCCGGGCTTGGCTGGCGCAGCTCGATCTCTATTTGGACGGCCGAGTCGCGGGTCGCTGCGTAACGAGATACAGCGTCGTTGAGCACGTGGCGGATCGCGCGTTCGAGCAGATCACGTGGGCAGAAGACTTGCGCGTCGAGCTCTCCGATCACCTGAACTGCCGATTCCAGTCCTCGCGCCGAGACGGCGGACTTGACCACCTCGGCGACCGACGCCGGCGCCGAGTCCACCAGGTTCACCAGTAATGCGGGCGCGCCGCTGATCGGGCGGTGCGTGGCGAACAGTGCGTTGTACCACCAGCTGATCCGGTCCAGCAGTTCGCGGCGCACGGCACGCCACTGCATCGAGTCAGGGCTGCGCGGTTCGCGTAGCAGACTGCTTAGCCGCTCGGACAGCTCCAGCAGACCGGCGGCAGTCGTCCCAGCGAGTGCAACGAAGCGTTCTTGTTCGGCGCGGCCGAACAGCTCGGTCACGTACTCCCCGGCCAGGATTTCCCGCAGCTTGGGCAGATACGCGAGCACCCGCTCCTCGACCAGCCGCGCGCACTCGCGCAGGTCGGCTTCGGCCGCTGCGGTGCGCTCGCGGCTCGGAGTGCCTAGCTGAAGGTCCTCGACGAAGTCGCGCACCCGCAGCAGCTTCGACTCGAGGCGGTGCCGCTCGGCCGGTCCGCACCACTGCTCACCCAGCCGCGCCCACGCGTCGCGCGGATCGTCGAGGCGGGGCCGGGGCGGCAGCTCGGTCAGGAAGACCAGTTGCCGCACCACGTGGGCGTAATCCTCGACGAGCCGGTCATCCCAGCCCGCGCGCGAGCGCTCGAGCTGGTCGCGACAGCGCACGAGGCCGTCGCGCAGTTCGGCCAGCTCGATCGGCGAATCGTGCCGGGGTCGGCGGGCCAGCCGGTAGGCCTCGAGGCACACCTGGTCGACCACGACCGGTTCATCCGCGCCGAACTTGACCAGCGTCGGCAGCGTCGCGGCGAATCGCTCCGGCGCGGCGGCGGCCAGCACCATCACCGTCTGGGCGCGTAGCCACGGCTGCTCGGGCGCCGGGCAGCTCAGCTCGTCCAGGCAGTAGCGCGCGACCAGCTCACGTGCCGCCGCGTAACGTAGCGGCGGCAGCCGTAGCCAGCAGTTCTCCGCCGCGAGCAGTCGGGTCAGCGCGCGTCGCGACGAGGAGTCCGGCGCGGCCGGGGTTAGGGCGGCCAAGCGGTCCATGACCTCTTTACGCACGCCGGTGTCGTGCAGCGCCCGGCGCAGTAGGCCGCGCCAGCGCAGGTAATCCGTCGCGTCGTCGCCGAGCAGCGGGACGCCGAACAGGTCGGCCGGTGCGCTCTCGAACAGCTCGTCGCGGCGGCGTGGCCGCAGCAGTTCACGCAGCCGTCGCGCGTGGCGGTGCAGCCGCTCCGGTGCTTCGCCGAAGCCTGCGTACTTCTCGCGGGTCGCGCAGACGCCGCATTCGTGCGCGTCGTCCCCGCCGATGCTGGTAGCGCTGATGTACCGCACGACCACAGGTACATCGCTGCCGCGCATCGTGCGCGCCCCGACCGCCTCGGCCGACACGGCGCTGACCGAGCCGAGCAGCCCACGGTCACGCTCCGGCAGTTGGTCGAGCAGCACGATCGCGACGATCCGCTCCGCCCCGGCCGAGACCGCGTGCCGGATCAGCTGTTGCAGGGTGCTGCCTGTGCGCGCGACGTAGTCCAGGATCAGCACGGTGCGCGGTCGCAGCGTGCGGTCCAGCGCGGCAGGCGCGGTCAGCCAGGACGAACCGACACCGGGGCGCTGGAACGCTAGCGGCGGATTGACCCGGTGTCCGTCGGACACCAGCCGTGACCAGGCGGCGTGCGCGAGCCGTCCGGCGTTGTCCCGCGGGCCGCCGGGATGCCAGATCTGGATCGCATCTTCCGGGCGAGCTGGATCGGCGTGGTGATGCACGCGCGCCAGGCTGCGTTGGATCGTGTCGAGCAGGACGTCGGTGATCCGGATGCGTGCTTCCTCGTTGCGGAAGAGGCGATCCACGTCGGCGGCGGCACTTGCGTGCACGCGGCGTGCGTACTCGACGTGCCCGAGCCTCAACGCGCCTGACGGCGATCCGGCGTGCGGCGCGCACCAGTAGAGCAGTTCCTCTTCGCTGATCGGCAGCTCCTCAGGCGTGCGCGGCGGCAAAGGGCGCAGCGAGAGCGGATCGATGTCGAGGATCGGCTGACGCGTGCCGCGAGCGGGCGTGTTCAGCGTGGTGAGGTTGTTCAGCGTGGTGAGGTTGTTGAGGGTGTCGACGCCGCTCGAACCGCGCGCACGCTCCTGGAACGGCTCCGGCGCGTCGGTCTCGTCACTGTGTAGGCCAATATCGTGTAGACCAATACCGTGTAGGCCGACACTGTGTAGGCCGATGCCGTGCAAATCAACACTGTGCAGATCGACCTCGGCGAGCGCGACGACCGGAATCTCCCGATTCAGCACCTTGATCCGGCCGCGTTTGACCCGGGCGTCGATCACGCAGGCGATCGCCACCGGCTCGGCGCACTCGACGATGTCCGCGATCGCGCGCCGCACGGTGTTCTCGGTCAGGATCGCGTCCGCGCACAGCACCACGCGCGCGTCGCAGGGCACGTCTCCGGCGGTCGGCCAACCGGCCTGGTCGAGCTCCGATCCGGCCGGGTACGTGCGGTCACCGAGTGCCAGACATTCGCTTAGCTGACCGGCGAGGCGCGGTGGACAGGTGTGAGTCTGCGCGACCACGACCGGGGTTCGGCTCGGCGGCAGTGCGGCCAGTTCGGCCTGCACCGCACGCGCGAGAGCGAACGCGGCCACGTCGAAGCCGATCGTGGCGTCGAGCAGCTGCCCGACGTCGATCCAGCGATTCGTCACGGCCAGCGTCGGCGTGCGGAACAGACCGCTCCGCACTCCCGAACCGCCGCGCAGTACCTCGCCACCCAGCTCACGCTGCGCCGCGTCGGTCAGAGCATTGAGCACGTGAAGGGGCGAAAGCAGCAGGATCAAGCTGTCGCCCTCGACCGTGCATAGCTGCTTGTTGTTCCGCAGCATCTTCTCGAATTCATCGCCGCCGGCCCCGGCGGCTACCGCGATCTTGTGGGCCTCGGCGACCGGTACCACACCACCCGCGCGCGTCAGCAGGTCCAGTATCGCGCGCATCGGCGCGGTACCTCCGTACCAAAGCGAGCGGCCCTGCGCGCCGAGCACCAGCATGGGTCGCCCGGTCTGCTTCGCCCCGCGCCCCCCTCCAGGCGCGGGGAGGTCCACTTCGAGTCCCGCGACCACGCAGGACTCGAGGATCTGCCAGTTGAGTTCGGGGAAGACCGCGGCTACCGCGGCACGTTCGGTGCCCGGCGCGAGGGCTGCCAGCGATCGGCGCACCGCCTGGCGCGGCGTGCCGGTCGCCTGCGGTCCGACATCTTGCGGCCCAAAACCATTAGGCAGAGCTTGGCCGCTGGTGGAGACGGTCACGACGACGCCGGAGGTCCGCGTTCCGGCGACCGCGGCGCCGCCGCGCGTTCGCGAGACGGCGGCGTTACCGACGGCAGCGGCGAACGCGGCGCGATCGGCCGCGCCCAAGCCCTGCTCGAGGTCGAGGGTGGCGCCGATCCAGCCGAGCCGGTGCGGCCGGTGCAGCGCGGGGTGCCCGCTCCAGTGCCCGCTCGGCGCGGAGAACCGGGGGCCGACGGGCACAGTCGCTTCGAACACAGTGGCTTCGAACAGCGCGTCTGGACCGCCGCCGCCGCCGGCGAACAGGCGCAGGACTCGGCCGTCCGGGTTGTCGCGGTCCAGAAGTTGCCCGCCCACCAGGACCCGCGGGTTCTTGGGATCCTGGGAGGCGGCCAGTCGTGCCGCGTTGTCGATCAGTTCGGCCAGTACCGTTTCACCGATCGCGCGTGCGTCGGAGGCTGGGAGGCCGAGGTCCCCCAGTCCCTGCTCAAGGGAGATGTACCGCGCGGGTTCGCGTAGGCCCGCGCCCTCCACCGGCTGAAGCCACTGTAACGGCAGCAACCCGCGCCGGTAGCCCATCGGCTCGACTGCCGGCTCACCACGTCCCGCCGCCACATCCCCGGACGGTAGCTCATCGAGATCCTCCCCTTTTCCGCCGGACCCGGCTCCGCGGACCCGCACCGCGTCAGCCGGCCAGTGCGGTGCTTCCTGGAAGCCGGCTTGCCGCATGAAGGCGCGCACCTGGCCACGTCTGCCGGCGCGGTGCCTTGTTTGTCGCACCCGCGACCAGGAATCCGGATCCGGACTCGCGTCCGCATCCGCAGCGTCCGGATCCGCCAACTGGTCCGGAAGCCGCGAAGATCCCTGCTCGAGTTCGTGCGCGGGCAATGTCACGGTCGCACCCACCCCGGCTGCGACCGCAGCGTCAAGCACCAACAGGGCCCGGGCCAGCACACCGAGCTCGACGTACTCGACTCGCCCGAAGTCGAGATGCGGACCGCCGCGTGCCCAATCCGCCGCCCGGCCGCCCGTAGGCGCACCGGTCGGGGCGTCGATCTCTGCCTCCCAGGCGGCTATGCTCAGCACCTGGGGGAATCGGAACTCGGTCATCCGCCACTCGCCGTGCTCGATGTAACAGCGCCCGTGGTCAATTGACCGCGTTGCGGTGCCTCACGCGGCTCCAGGCTGGCACGGTCCACCCCGGTGAGCCGCGTCACGTCGGACACGGTCGGACAGTGGCGGACACTGGCGGACCCGACCGGACGTGCGGTATGCCGCAGGCAGCGTCCGAGGCGCGATTCGCGCTGGCAGCGGCTACGCTGACGGAGCGTCACATCAGTACTCGGACAGGGCTGGATGGATCGGATGGAAGGCGGCGGCGGCTTTCCCGAGGACCTCGGGCTCCGACACCTGGAGACCATAGAGGACCTCGGTGATTCGCTGCGCCGGCTGCGCCGAAGATA
>CAVQPP010000237.1:0-5838 GCA_963714445.1 uncultured Actinomycetota bacterium | reverse complement strand
AAGATCACGAACGGCTCCTGCCACAGCACCGTCGAGTCGAAGGTCCAGCCGTAGCCGAAGCCCAGCTGCTCAGCCTGCCGCATCGTGTCGACCAGCCTGGTGGCCGGCGGGTCGGTCTGCAGGACGACGCCGAAGTCCATGACAGAACCCTTTCTTTGTTCTCGTGCCAGGGCTGGATCAGGTCCTGAGCTAGATCAAGTACTGCGACAGTCCGCGCTGCAGGAACCTGCCGTGGCCTGCCTTGCCGTGGAACGCGCCGTCGCGGATCAGCACGCTGCCGCGAGAGAGCACGGTCTCGACTCGGCCGGTGATCTCCATGCCCTCATACGCCGAGTAGTCCACGTTCATGTGGTGCGTCTCGGCGCTGATCGTCTGGCTCGCGTTCGGGTCGTAGACCACGATGTCGGCGTCCGCGCCGGGGGCGATCACGCCCTTGCGGCCGTAGAGCCCGAACATGCGCGCCGGGGTAGTCGAGGTGAGCTCGACCCAGCGTTCCTTGCTGATCCGGCCGGCCGCGACGCCCTGGAAGATCAGGTCCATGCGATGCTCGACCCCGGGCATGCCGTTCGGGATCTTGGAGAAGTCGCCGCGACCCAGCTCCTTCTGATCCTTGAAGCAGAACGGGCAGTGGTCCGTGGACACGACCGACAGGTCGTTGCTGCGCAGGCCCTTCCACAGCGCGTCGATGTGCTCGCGCGGGCGCAGCGGCGGGGACGCGACGTACTTCGCGCCCTCGAAGTCCGGCTTGGCGAGATCGTCGAGCGCCAAGTAAAGGTACTGCGGGCACGTTTCGGCGAAGACGTTCTGCCCGGCGTCGCGTGCCTCGGTCACCGCGTCAAGAGCCTGCGACGCGGTGAGGTGCACGATGTAGAGCGGCGCGCCGCTGACCTTCGCCAGCTGGATCGCGCGGCTGGTCGCCTCGCCCTCCAGCTCCGGCGGCCGGGTCAGGCCGTGGTACACCGGGTCGCCGTGGCCCTCGGCCAGTGCCTGCGCGACGAGGCGGTCGATCGCGATGCCGTTCTCGGCGTGCATCATGATCACGGCGCCATTGGCTTTCGCGCGCTGCATGGCCAGGAAGATGTCGCCGTCGGTGGAGTAGAAGACCCCTGGGTACGCCATGAACATCTTGAAGCTGGTGACGCCCGCGCCGACCGCCGCGTCCATCTCCTTGAGCGTGGCGTCGTTGACGTCTGACACGATCGCGTGGAAGCCGTAGTCGATCGCGCAGTTGCCGTCCGCCTTCGCGTGCCAGGCGTCGATGCCGGCCAGCAACGAAGAGCCCTTGCTCTGCACCGCGAAGTCCACGATCGTCGTCGTGCCGCCCCACGCCGCCGCGATCGTGCCGGTCTCGAAGGTGTCCGAGGCGAAGGTGCCGCCGAACGGCAGCTCCATGTGCGTGTGCACGTCGATGCCGCCGGGCAGCACGTACTTCCCGCTCGCGTCGATCTGCGTGTCAGCGCTCTCCCGCCACGCGCGCGCGATCTCGGAGCCGGGATCGGCGAGCGCGGCGACGCTCTCACCCTCGATCAGCACGTCGACGGGGGCGGAGCCGGTGGCCGACAGCAGCAGGCCGGAGTGGATCAGAGTACTCATCGCGAGTTGTCCGTCTCCTTCTCAGGGCTTCTCAGGCCTCGGCCAGCGGGCCGTAGGTGTCGGGGCGCCGGTCGCGGTAGAAGGCCCACAGATCGCGGACCTCCTGCAGCTGTCCCATGTCGAGGTCCCGAACGACGACCTCCTCTTCGGTGTCCGACGCCGCGTCGCCGATCAGCTGGCCGCGCGGATCCACGAAGTACGTCTGGCCGTAGAAGTCGTTGTCGCCCAACGGCTCCACGCCCACCCGGTTGATCGCGCCGACGAAGTACTCGTTGGCCACGGCGGCCGCGGGCTGCTCGAGCCGCCACAGGTACTGCGACAGGCCCCTGCTGGTCGCGGAGGGGTTGAACACGATGCGCGCCCCGGCCAGGCCCAGTGCCCGCCAACCTTCCGGGAAGTGCCGCTCGTAGCAGATGTAGACCCCGATCCGGCCGACTGCCGTGTCGAAGATCGGGTAGCCGAGGTTGCCGGGCCGGAAGTAGAACTTCTCCCAGAAGCCGCGCACCTGCGGGATGTGGTTCTTGCGGTGCTTGCCGAGGTACGTGCCGTCCGCGTCGATGACCGCGGCGGTGTTGTAGTACACGCCGGGCTGTTCGTGCTCGTAGATCGGCACCACGAGCACCACGTTGTTGTCTCTGGCGACCTCCTGCATCAGCCGGGTGGTCGGGCCGTCCGGGATCGCCTCGGTGTAGGAGAAGTACTCGCTCTCCTGCACCTGGCAGAAGTAGGGCCCGTAGAACAGCTCCTGCAGGCACACCACCTGCGCGCCCTGCGCCGCGGCCGCCTGCACGTGCGCCACCGCGTTCTCGATCATGGTCTTCTTCTCGCCGGTCCACTTCTGCTGGACCAGGGCCGCCCGCACGATCTCCGACACGCCTACCTCACCCTGCCTTTCCGTCAGTTCCGCACACATCTAATGGAAAGCTTTTCAGTCCGCCGCCGCCACTGTTCACTCGGTTGCCGCAACCGTGGGCGTGGACGTCGGCGTCGGACGTGCCGTCGCCCGCGCCACGCCCGGGGCGACCAGCAGCAGGTACAGCACCAGCCCGGTGCCGAACCCGATCGCCCAGCTGTACGAATACAGCGGCTTGAGCAGCGGGATCAGCCCGTTCGCCGGGAACGGCCCGGCGGTGCCCGGCGCCGTGTTCGCCCCGCCGACCGCGAGCAGCGCGCCGACCACGGTGGCCGTCACCGCCTGCCAGTTCCAGCCCCCGGCGAACCAATACGCCCCGCCGCGCCGGTAAAGCGCGCCGAGGTCCAGCCGGGTACGCCGCACGAACCAGTACCCTGCGACCAGCACTCCGGCGACCGCGCCGAGCACGCCGCCGTAGAAGTCGAGCCAGGCGAAGATGTACACGTGCGGGTCGCTCACCAGCTTCCACGGCATCAGCAGCACGCCGACCACGCCCGCGATCAGGCCGCCCATCCGGCGGGAGATCACCCGTGGCGCGAGGTTGGAAAAGTCGTATGAAGGGCTGACCACATTGGCGGCCACGTTCACCGAGACGGTCGCGACCAGAAGGGTGACCAGCCCGAGCGTGACGACGAAGGGGTTGGAGAACTTGGCCGCCAGCGCGGTCGGGTCCCAGATCGCCTTGCCGTAGATGACCGCGGTGCCCGAGGAGATCATCACCGCGATCAGCGAGAAGAACGTCATCGTGGTCGGCAGGCCGATCACCTGGCCCAGCGCCTGGCCGCGCTGCGAGCGGGAGAACCGGGTGAAGTCCGGCATGTTGAGCGAGAGCGTCGCCCAGAACGCGATCATCGCCATCAGCGAGGGCCAGAACACCGGCCAGAACCGCCCGCCCCAGCCGAGCGTGGCCGGCTGCGAGAGCAGCGTGCCGATGCCGTGCGCCCGGTAGATCACCCAGCCGAGCACCGCCAGGAAGACGACCAGCACGAACGGCGCGGCCCAGTTCTCGAACCGGCGCAGCGTGTCCATGCCGCGCCAGATGATCGCCATCTGGATCACCCAGAACAGCGCGAACGAGACCCACAGCGTCCACGGCTGCCCGAGCACCGACGAGGCGCTCGTCCACCAGGATCCGAACAGCTTGCCAGCCACCACGCTGATGCCCTCGCCGCCAATCCAGGTCTGGATGCCGAACCAGCCGCAGGCCACCAGCCCGCGCAGCACCGCCGCCAGGTTAGCGCCACGCACGCCGTAAAAGGCGCGGGCGAACACCGGGAACGGGATGCCGTACTTGGTGCCCGCGTGGCTGTTGAGCAGCATCGGCACGAGCACGATCAGGTTGCCCGCCGCGATGGTGATCAGCGCCTGCACCGGGTTCATCCCGGCGGCGATCAGGCTGGCGGCCAGCGTGTAGGTCACCAGATTGTGCGACATGCCGATCCACAGCGCGGAGTAGTTGTACAGCGTCCAGGTGCGCTTTTCCACGGGGACGGGTAACAGCTCGGGGTTGGCGTAGGGGCTGTCGGCGAACTCGCCCGGGTCGGCGAGCTCGACCGGACCATCGAGGCCGAGGGAGGCCATGGCGGTGCTCCGATCGCGAGAGGGACGTATCAGTGCGACGTGCCAGTTCCCCGCCGAACGCCGTTGATCGGTGGTGAAGGGGGTAGCGTAGTAGCGCCGACACGCAACGTCGAGGATTCGTGCCTTACCGCTGCGGCGAATGCCCAAACTGCTACGACGAAGGCGCCCGGTAGCGCCAATACGCGGGCGACGTGGCCGCGAGAACGAGTACCCCGGCCACGACGGCGATCCCGCCACCGGCGATCGCCGCGTGCGTCCCGAAGGCGGCGCCGGCGAATCCGTGCACGAGGTCGGCCAGTCGCGGGCCGCCCGAGACGACCACGATGAAGACGCCTTGCATACGCCCACGCATCTCGTCCGGCGCGGCGCTCTGCAGGATTGAGCCACGGAAGATCATCGAGACGAAGTCGGCCGCCCCGCCGAGCGCGAGGAACAGGCAGGCGAACGCGAGCGACCCAGTCAACCCGAGCCCGAGCATCGCCAGCCCCCACGCCACCACCGCCGCGATCGTCATCGCGCCATGCCGCCGGATACGCGTGAACGTCCCGGACACCAGCCCACCCGCCAGTGCCCCGGCCGGCATCGCGGCGAACAGCAAACCGAGCGCGAGGTGGTTGCCGGCGAAGGTGGTGGCGGCGAGCTGCGGGAAGAGCGCTCGCGGCATCCCGAACACCATCGCGATCAGGTCCACCGCGAAGGAGATCAGCAGCATCCGGTTCGCCGCCGCGAAACGGAAGCCGTCAGCGACCTGAGACCAGTCGGTCGTGCGGCGGCGTGACGAGGAGCCAGCGCCCGACGCTGCGTCAGCTTGCGCAGTCAATGGCGGCATCGCGGGCAGCCGGTAAACCGCCCACAGCGTCGCCGTCAGGCCCACCGCGTCGATCAGATAAAGCGTCGGCAGACCGATGACCGGTATCAACGCCCCCGCGACCATCGGCCCGAACAGCGCGCCCGACAGCATCACCGTCGAGTTGAGCGAGTTCGCCGCGGGCAGCAGCTCCACGGGCACCAGCCGGGGAATCGCCGCGCCTTCCGCCGCCGCGTTCACGCCGAACAGCCCCTGCTGCACCGCGAGCAGCAGAATCAGCGGCCACACCGAGTGCAGCCCCATCGCCGCCTGCGCCCAGAACGCGATCGACGTCGCCGCGATGCCGACGTTCGTCACCAGCAGCAGCTTGCGCCGGTCCACCGCGTCCGCGACCGCGCCGCCCCACAGCCCGAAGACGGCCAGCGGCAGCAGCGCCGCGAAGCTCGCGATGCCGATCCACGAGGACGAGCCGGTCACGTCATAGATCTGCTTAGGCACTGCCACCGCGGTTAACTGGCTGCCGACGCTCGTAACCAGACCCGCCGACCACAGGCGCCGATACTCCGGGAACCGTAGCGGCCGCGTATCGATGGCGAACCGCGACACCAGACCGCGCGCACGGGTAGCCGGCGGCGCGGTCGAGGTGGTCACGGTACGGCATGCTACCGGGCAGCGCCGGTTACTTGATCTCCCGATCCGGATGCTGGTCAAACTGCCTTACGCAGTCTCGGCGTTACACAGCGTCGTCCTCGAGGCTATGTTCGAACACGCCACCCCGGCCGAACACGAGCCTTGCGAAGCGTTCCCCCATCCGCCGATACCCGGCCGCATTCGGATGCAGGTTGTCCGGCAGGTCCTCGAGGTCGTCCGCGCCGAAAAGCTGCCGTCCGTCGAGGTAGTGCAGGTTCGGATCCCGCGCCGAGCGCTCGGCCACGATCCGGGC
>CAVQPP010000236.1:0-22491 GCA_963714445.1 uncultured Actinomycetota bacterium | reverse complement strand
AACTCGGCTACGACGCCCTGCTCATCGGTGAAGGTGTAGAAGCAGCAGCCCTTCTTCCCGGTGCGCTTCCAGCGGGAAGCCGGGATGCGGTGCCAGCCGCTGGCGACGCCCTCGGCGTTGCTCAGGCTGACCTCCCAGTCAGCCAGGGGTGCGGGCTTCTTCTCCTTGCTGCGCTTTGACACTGAGCACACGCCTCCTAGTGGCGTCCCATGACCCGGTCGAATTGGCATCCTCCCAGGTCACCCTGGGATTCCAGCCCGCTAGGCGGCTGTAGGTTCGCGGTTCGCCAGCCCGGCCAACGCCAAGCCTCCCCGCGCATTCACGGCATGCCCTGCCGCGATGTTGCGTGCCGCATTCACGTCAGCGTTGAGCGCGAATCCGCAGGCGGTGCATCTGAAGCGCGCTTGGCTCTTGCGCGACTCCGGGTCCACATGCCCGCATGCGCTGCAGCGCTGCGAGGTGTAATGCGGCTTAACCTTCTGGACGCGACCGGGGGCCTTGTCCTCAAGCCGAGTCGCCAGAAGGCCCCATCCGGAAGCCCTGATCCCCCGGTTGAGACCGGCCTTCTGCCGGACGTGACTTCCAGGGGATTCGATCGTCCCCTTAGCGGTGCGCGTAATGTCCTTGATCCGCAGGTCCTCGATGCGAATCACGTCGAACCTCTGCGCGACGTCAGTGCTGACCTTTTCGCACCAGTCACGCCGGGCGTCGCGCTCGGCCGCCCTAAAGCGAGCTAGCGCCAGCGCGACCTTGCCGCGGCGATTGGACCCCCGCTTCGCGCGGCGAAGTTTGCGCTGGAGAATCAGTTCCCGCTGACGCCGTCGCCGGCTCGGCCTCGGGATATGCAGAAGTTCCCCGGTGGACAAGGCGGCACTCACAGTCACACCCCGGTCGATGCCGACGACCTCGCCGGTACCTGGACCGGGAACTGGCTCGGGACGCAGCGGGAAGGCGACGTGCCAGCGCCCGGCGCGATCCCGTGTCACCCGGTAGGACTTCGCCTCGGGGGGTACGGGACGCGACCAGCGGAAGCGCACATAGCCCAACTTTGGAATGCGGACCGCACCGACATGACGTGACAGTCGCCGCACATTCCAGTGCTTGCCTCGCTCGCCGGTGAACCGGAAGCTCTCGTTGTGGCCAGCCTTGCGCCAGGACGGCACTGCGTGCGTTCCAGCGAAGAAGCTCCGCATGGCCCGGTTGAAGTCCCGGAGAGCCTGCGCCTGCACGATCTGGCTTCCCTCGCGCAGCCATTCAAACTCGGCGCGAGCTTCCGTGGCCTGACGGGACTGCTCCAGCCAGTCGGGAGCATGCCCGCGGCCGGGGCGCCACCACGAGTTCTGCTCCACGGCCAGATTCCACACGTACCGGGCGTGGGCGCAGTGCTCAAGCAGGGCTTGCTCCTGCTCGGGCGTGGGCATAAGCCGATAGCGCCGCGACATGGCTACATTATAGTCCTAAACTGTAGCCATGAAGAACGTCAACGTGCGATTCCCCGATGATCTACACGCCCGGATCGTCGCGTCGGCCGAAGTTGACCGGCGAAGCGTCAACGCGCAGATCCTCTGGCTCGTTGAGCAGGCACTTCCCGCACCGGAAGACTCGCCGTCGAGCTAGCCGACGCGCCTGCCGAGCTGTGCTCCACCTGCGCCCGGCAGGCACCGTGGGCACCCCTCGCGCCCCTTCTTCGGGACGTAGGCGTGACCATTCCCGCAGATCTTCGCGCCGTAGGCCGCCATCCAGCCGCCACCGCCGGCAGAGCTGCCGGGGACGGTGTCGGGGGAATCCTGGGATGCCCGGCGCTCATGCGGGTGGCATGACGGACACATCCCGAGTTGCTCGGCATAGGCCGCCCCGCAGTCGTCGCAGATGACGGTGCCGTAGGCGGTGAGCCAGGAGCCAGCGGGGCGGCTCATGAGTTCCTCGGCCGCGAGCATGACGGCCATCACTCTATCGAAGTGACCTTCGCTGGACCCGTCGGTGGTGAGCTTGAGGACACCCGGCGTGCTGCCTTCGGCCAGGCGCAGGCTCGTGATCTCGTGGAACAGTTCCTGCTCGTCGGCGGGCAGGTCGATCTGCCGCTCGCGGATCAGGGACAGCAGCAGGGAGGCGCGGCGGGAGTTGGCGAGCGGGTTGAACGTGGCCGCCTTCACCTGGTGGCCGGCCTCGCGCCACTTCTGAATAATTACCACGCCTTGATAAGGATCCGCGTTGATCATGCCGCCGTACTCGCGGGCCCGGTCGCTGCCGTACTGGGCCACTTCGCCGAGGGGGATCTGCTTCCCCTTGCCGGGCCGCCACGCGCGGATGCGGTCCACGACGAGGACTTCCCGGCCGCCGCGGATCTCCACGTGGCAGGTCGCCACGGCGGTGGTGTCGCGGGCGTAGGACAGGTCCGCGCCGTGGACGTAGGCGTGCTCCGGATCGGGGCCGAGGATGCCCTCGTGGCCGATGCAGGCCCGGACCTGCTCGAGGGTGGCGAGGGCGTCGTCCAGCTCGGCCCACTCGCACAAATACAGCCGCCGCCACAGGGCCACGGGAAGTCTGCGGCGCTCGGAGTCGAGTTCGGCGGGGTCCTGCCACGGGGCGGGGCCTTGTGCCTGGGAACAGCGCCACAGAGGATCGCTGAGAGCGAAGTCCCACAGTTCGCGGGACCAGTGGTTCGGGGACGACGGGGTGGAGGCGAGCAGGCAGACCGAGTCGCGGCGCTTGGGCAGCGAGGTCAGGAGGGCGTCGAGGAAGCCCTTCGCGGTCTCGGTGTCGTCGTGGTTGCACACCTCGTCGCCGAACAGCCAGCGGGGCGTCTTGCCCCACGACGTGGCCAGATCGCTGGAGATGATGTCCAGGATGGCCCCGGTGCGCGGGGTGACGACGCGGAAGTTCTGCACGTCCACCGACCCGGCCAGTTCCGGGGTGCACTCGGCGATCTGGCGGATCTTGCGGCCGAGGATGCCGGCCTGCTCACGCCCCGCTGCCGCCGCGTACATCTCGTCGCCGCCGTGGACCTTGCCCGCGAGCATGGTCGCGAGGGTGGCCGCGCCCGTGTCGAACGTCTTTGACCTGCCGCGCGCCCTGAGCCAGAAATGCCGCCGCTGGCCGTTTCCGCACAGGAGGGCTTCCATGTCCTCCCACTGCTCACCGATGGCGGACTCACCCCAGCGGGAGCCGTCCTCAAGGACCATGGAGGCTACGAGGTCGATGGGGGCGGTCATGTCCCGACGAGGTCACTGGTGTCGTCCCCGCCAGGGGTCATCCAGGTGAACTCACCGTGTGCGCCGACCGGCCGGTGCATCCGGCAGCCGCAGCAGTACGTCGCGCCGTAGAAGGCCGGGCTCACGGGCGTAGGTCTCGGCGAGCGCATGCCCCATCGTGGTCACCGCGCCACACTCTGGATCCTGGTGGCGGTAGGACCGGCGCACGGGGCGCACGAACCCCTTGGCGCGCTCCTCGTCGCCGAGGACGAGGTAGACCTCGTTCTGCGGCCCGGGCTCCTTGTCCGCGCCGTGGCTCAGGCGCGGGTCGTCACGGTCGCTGGTGAGGCTCACGCCGCCGCCCCTTGACCGATGCCAAGGAATGCGGCCAGCGCATTCTTCGGCACCCGGAAGATAATCGGGTCAAGGGGCGGCGGCGTGTTCCCGGCAACCTCAACTGCCGAACCTCCTGTCGCGTAAACATGACCGTCCACGATCGCAACCCATTGGCCCCGATAGCCGTTCAGTTCCGTTGCCAGTTCGGGCCCGATGGGTGCGGGAATCACCCTCACCGCCGCCGTCATTCCGGCCACCCGTACCGCGCCGCTATCGCCTGCACGGCGAGAGCGAGCACGCGCCAGGAAGCCTCAGCGACCACCACGCCGCCGTCTGGCAGGTCAAGCCTCAGCGACACCGAATGGCGGCCAGAGGTCATCCCGCCGGGCAGCACGCACATCCCGATGGTGGTTCCATCGCCGAGGTGGATCACTCTACGGTCGATCAGGTCGGGCCATGCGCCGTCCCCGTCGAGCTTCAGGTCGATGGTGCTCGCCACTTAGCCAGCGCCCCCGTCGTCCTCCGGCTCAGGCCGCAGCACCGTGACCGTGGCCTGATGCCGGGCCCGGATAGCCGCACCGTGCTCCCCCAGCCTGCGCCAGCCGGTCATCCGCCGCCCGTCCCGCGATCCCCAGATCCTTCTGGATCCCCGCCCACGAGGACGGGTCCAGCCCCAGGTCGTGCCGGGCCTTCGCCGCGCTGTGCTCCGCGGACAGCCAGATCTCGAACACCGACTTCACCGCGCCAGCACGGGTAGGGGAGATCATCTCCTCCACACTCAGCCCGTCCAGGTACTCCGACAGGATCCTGGCCCTCGCTTCACGCCGCGCCCATGACTCCACCGACGCCATGAACTCCGGCCGCGTCAGCTGAGCAGGCACCACCCCGCCCAGGTAGGCGTCCGCGATCTTGCGGCCCAGCTCCAGGACCGCCTTCGCCGGGCGGCCCGGCCGGTTCAGGTCCGTGCCCGCCCCGTGCGTGCGCGCGGACTTGTTCCCGCTCAGGTCCCCCGGCACCAGGGCGGCCGGCCTCGACCCGTCCGGCCTCGTACCACGCGTCATGGCACCTCCCGGCAGTCCAGGGAACACAGGAGCGCTCAGCACGGGCAGGGATGGGGGATGGTGACCCTAGGGACGGTCAGAGGCCCGGGGATCTGGCGGCGGCGGAGCCCACTCCGGCCGGTAGTCCGGGTGGCCGCTGTAGACCGCTGCGATCATTCGCACCGTCCAGCAGGGCCAGAGGGCGTCTGGGAAGTGGTCCGGTTCCTGTTCTGCCTGCCAGTTGTCACCGGGGCCGTCGTAGCCGCAGAAGTTCGCGGCGGCGGGGTAGGTGAAGCCGAACTCGGGGTGCGGAGGGGTGGGACAGTGCAGGCTCAGGATCGCCCGCTTGGCCGCGACCTCGCGTGGTTCCCGGCGTACCCACGATGTACCTGCGAGTGAACCCCAGCGACGCTGGATTTCCGCCTCGTCCTCGTCCAGCCGGGCCGACAGGAAGGCCGCCAGGTCGCCGCTCACGCGCCATCACCGAACACGGCCGCGTCCCGGTAGTAGGGGTCTGCCGCGATCTCGCTGCGCGTGATCTCCTCGCGGCACGCCCCGCACACGTAAGCGTCATCGGGGACCGGGCCGGGGGGCGCGCACCGGGTGCAGTAGGGCCCGTGCTCGCAGTAGATGCACTTCCCGTTGTGCCCGCTCATGACTGCCGGCGGCGCAGCGGGCGGTGAGCCGCGCTCAGGGCCACCCGCAGCCGGGTTCATGATCTGGTTCACCCTCGGCCCGCTGATCCCCAGCAGCCGCCCCACCGCACGCTCAGGCAGCCCCAGACGGCGCAACTCGGCCACCATGACGTCCCGCCGCGCCGTCAGGTCCAGGACCGCCTGCTTGTGCTCAGCGATCTGGTCCACCACAGCGCGGCAGTCCGCCATCAGGGCGTCCACCGCAGACGGTTCGGTCATGGGGGCAGTCTAGCGGGATTGCTAAGGGGAGTGGCGTAGTGCTAAGCGCGCCGCAATCTTTTTGGGGGGGGTCGCGTATGAGTCTGCTAGTCGAAGGCAGAACGCCGATTTACCCGTTCCGGTGCTCAGATACACAAATGCGCACTATGCGCGGTTGCCCAGCCTGCGCTCGAAGCACGACCAGCAGGCATGCCTCCACCACGTACACACCGGCCGGGCCGCGGGCAGCTGCGAGCGTGCGCCTGCGCTCCATGCGGGCAGGGCTGGCGGCACTCGATGAACTAGAGTCCACGTCCCGTGCTTGGCATAGTACGCACGGCGCTGGCCTGACCAGCCATGTTGCGGCAGGTTTCCGTGCCCAGAGGTAGACACCAGGCATGAACTAGGCTAGAGTCTAGTTCATAAGCAGTACGGACCTTGACAAGTGAACAGCCACCGGCAGCAGGGCCGGATTGTGCGGAGCGCCAGCTAAGACGCGAGTTGACCCCGAGCCACGCACAGGAGCCGCGGAACGTCACAGGGACGCGAGCAGTCAAGGAGTGAGGGGCGCACCCATACGGGTGCTGGCAGTGGGTGGCGGCGAGGATAACCGTCCTACGTACAAGCGACCGGCCTGCGGGCCGACGGCAAGGTCACCGCGCGCAAGCGACACCAGGACAGAGTGACCGGACTAGCTGCCAGCACCTCTATGGGTGCGTCACCTCAAGCAAGCATGGCGCGCGTCTCGTACGTGCGCTGTGCGGACGGCTGGGAGCATCCCAGCCGTGAGGGGAGGAGCAATGTTCACCTTCGAGCTGGTCACCAGCGAGGGCGTGGTCTGGGACGTGGTCACCGTGCGGGCCGGCAGCATCACCGCTGCCGCTGCCACGCTGGCCAGCGTGGGCCTGGAGATCCACCTGGTGTGAACCCTTCAAGCATGGCGGGCGTCACCGCGGGATGCCGTGACGCCCGGCCGTGCGGGCGCCTGGGCCACGATGGCCCAGGCGGAAGGGAGCGGGCAGTGCGCAACATCGACGGAGAGATCCTGGTCGGCGTCAACTTCACCTTCGAGTGTGGCCACCGTGACCAGATCGACACGGCCGGGCCGTACCGGATGGCCGTGGAGTACAAGCGCAGCGACGGGCAGCAGCGCGAGTGCCCATCGTGCACGTTCGATGCCAGCCGGAGCGCGTCCGCCCGGTGCGGGCGGCGCGTAGTCCAGACGGTCAGGCGCCTCGTCACCAGCGTGGTGATGGTGCCGACCGAGTAGGCCAGATGCACGGAAAGTCACCGGGCTGGGTCTCAGTCCGGTGATTCCGGCAAGAACGATCTTGTTTCGGTTACGGAGAGTGCAACATGACGTGCAAGCACTGCGGTGAGACCGGCAGCGAGCACTGCACGGGCTGCGGAGTCTGCCCCGGCCAGGAGTGCCCCTGCTGGTGCGAAGGGCCCATCAGCGATGAGGACTGAGCCTGTTGCGCATGGCGCAAGGGCGTGCGAATAACTGTTCAGCGCCGGCCCCAGCGGATTACGGACGGCGTTGCGGGCGAACTACCGAACGTCATTCGGTTCCGCCTGCTACCGGTCATGACGGGCTGTGCCCACTAGGAGATTGGAGCTCGGGGATGACTGACAGCGAACGCTGGACGGACCGGGAACGCCGCTGGTCTGAGATCGGTGACCGTGCGGCTAAGGCTGAGGAGTCCGAACGTGACGCCGTGGACGCCGTGTCCATGATCGAAGGCCGGATGGACGTCTGACAGAGGGGAGGTGCGGAATGCATTCAGCGGTGACGGTAACCGTGCGGGTGGATCACTTCGGCAGGGTGTGGCCTGTCGCGGTTCAGTGGGTGCGGGTTGAGTTCCCTGCCCTGGGTGGGGCTGGCTCTGCTGGGCACAGTGAGCTGGTGATCCTGAACTGAGTCTGAACGCTGGCTGCCGCGCGCTTACGGGTGCGCGGTGGGGAACGGTCAGGCTACCGATTGGAGCGGTACACATGACACTGGACATTGACACTGATCACGGCCCGTACCAGGCGCTGCCCTACCGGGACAGTGACGAGGGGCCGGACGGTGCGGCTTACACGGTGTTCGGCGATGGCGGGTACATCGCGGGCTATGCGTCGGAGACCCGCGCGTGGGACAAACGCGGGAGGCGGGTGGGCTCCGGTGTGGCGTTCCGGGGCATCGCTGCGGCGGCGACCTACGTCACCAGTTGTGACGCGGGCTGGACAGTGGCGGAGTGCTGGGACAACCGGGACGCGCAACTGAACGTGTGAGCAGTCCGGCCGGCCATCCCGTGGTGGGGTGGCCGGCTTACTGTCCGCACGGGCAGGCAAGTTTTACAGGTTCAGGTTCACGGCAGTACCCAGAGGCGCCCAGGTGAGGGCGTGCGTGCGGACTGCGCGGCTGTCCACTGCCGGAGAGGCCCGGAAGGGCACGGACTCCGGGCCGGGCGGTACGCGCGGTGCGCCGGAGGATTCGTAACCGAGGGCAAGCGTGACCACGGCAGGCGACCCGGGATCCGGGCGGCCGGCGGGGTGATCACCCGCAGACCTGCGTGCCGCACGTACGGCCCCATGTGGGCGTCTCTGGGCCACGAGGTAACCGAGGTGATTGGAGCACCACGGATGACTGTTACGGAGATCAGGCCGCGCAGTGCGGAGCAGGTCACGCGGGAGGCTGCGCAGCAGCTCGGCTTCGCGTGGCACTGCGTCAAGAGCGGCACCGATGGGGAGTGCGACGGGGCGGGGAACGATCGCGCCGAGTTCGCGGCTCACATGAAGGGGCACGGGCTGCGCCAGATTCACGGCGTGCGCATGATCAGGCTCAAGCGCACCGCCCCGGCCGCCACGCTCGGGAAGCTGGACGTGCCGCCGCTGAAGTTCATCACCTGGGAGCACACGCACGCGGCGCAGAGGTCGTGCGGATGCGGGCACGGGCGGGACGCTCACGGGCCGCAGTACGTCACGGAGGACTCGCCGTCCTACCGGATGCGCACCAGCCGGCACCAGGCGGTGCGGGCGTACTGGAGCGAGCCGGGCTGCACTGAGTGCGCGTGCACGGCCAGCCTGTACGACATCGGCCAGGACGTGACCGTGGTCATTTTTTTTTTTTTTTTTTTTTTTTTTTTTTTTTTTTTTTTTTTTTTTTTTTTTTTTTTTTTTTTTTTTTTTTTTTTTTTTTTTTTTTTTTTTTTTTTTTTTTTTTTTTTTTTTTTTTTTTTTTTTTTTTTTTTTTTTTTTTTTTTTTTTTTTTTTTTTTTTTTTTTTTACCACCACGGCGAGTCGCGATCCGGCCAGAATGCGGGGTGTTTTTCCGTATTCCTGCGTCTCGTTTTTTTTTTTTTTTGTGGGTATATCTGTTTTACGATTTTTTTTTTTTTTTTTTTTTTTTTTTTTTTTTTTTTTTTTTTTTTTTTTTTTTTTTTTTTTTTTTTTTTTTTTTTTATTTTCGCTTTCTGTGTTCGTTGGCCTGCCGACTGGGAGGCGCACGAGCAGGCCAACGCGGACCACTACGCCAAGCGCGGGGAGTCGTACGAGTGGGAGCTCTTACAGCTACCGTGGCTAAACTGGGAGGCGCGCGAGTGCGCCAATTCCCGGGCTGCGCTGGTGTGGTTCAGCGCTGAACGGCTCGGCCGAGTACCGCGCGCGTGAACTGGAGCGCAAGCGCCGCGAGGATAGCAGCGCGAACGCGAGGCGGCCGAGGAGCAGGCCAGGTCGTGACGCTGAGACGGCACGCAAGGCCAGTGCGGCGCGGGTGCACGCGAACGTGCGGCCCGTGGCGCTGCAACTGGGCTTTGCCTGGTGCTGCACTCACACGGAAGGCACAGGGCTATGGCGCTGAGCCTGTCACGTGCGAGGTATCCGGCACTGACCGGGCCGAGTACCTCGGGCACATGCGCAGGCACAGCGTTAAGCTGTCTCACGGCACCAAGCTCATCAAGCTCAAGCGCAAGGCGCCCGCTGCCACGCTGCCCAACTCGAGGTGTCCCCGTTCCAGTGGCTCACCTGGGGCAGTCGATCACTGTGCACGACGAGCACGGCCAGCCGGACACTATCGAGACGGACGCGGCGCGGGCAGTTCTGGTCGGCCGGGCCGCAGCGGCGCACCCTGCTGGGTGATCCCGCTCGGGGCCGCAGCCTGGGAGGACGGCCGGGCCGCTCCCGTGCTGGTGTACGGCGGACCGGGCAGGGCAAGTTCTACGGCAGTTCGCGGGCGGGCGGGGACGTACCCGTCGCGGCCTGACCGGCTGGCCATGGTGCGCCACCAGATCATCACCTGGTGGCGGTGCCACGGCTTACCGGGATGGCCAGGCGCGCACCTTTGCAGGGCTTGCCGGTGATCCACTCACGGCAGGCTGTGCACCAGGGCTTGCCCTCGGCAGGCGTTACGTGGCGGTGGGGATGCGGGGTGTGCGTGTGGTCAGGCGCGGGTGTGGTTACTCCCACCGTCCGCCCGGCTGTACGCGGTGCTGGCATTGTGTGCACCACCCGCCGAGTATGCGGACGCCGGAGTGGCTGCACTTGCGGTCGCCGGCGGCCGGGGCAACTTCGGCACCGACGGGAGCGGAGCGCGCGGCTGGTGCCCTGCGCTTGCGTGCGGGACAGGCAGGCGGCTCAGGCTCGGCCGGTGCGATCGCGGCAAGGACTGAGCGGCGGCCGTACTCGCTGCGGGTGAGCGTTCTCCCGCGCGGCGTCAACGGCTGCGGCCTCGGGTTCGCTGAGCTTGATGCACAGCGTCCACCCGGCGGCCTTCCGGCGTCTTTTTCGGGCATGGCCACCAGTTAGACAAAGTATACGGGTATGACCGGCAAGGGTTGATTTCGGTATACTGGTATCCAGAAAACGGAACACGGAACACGGAGGGAACATGGAGCGATTCACCGTCAGCGTCACGCGGCACGGGGACCAAGGCCGGCGTGATCGAGCACCTTATTGAGTACCGACACGGCGGATGAGGCACTCCGCGAGGTCGCGGCCTACTACCCGGAGGATGAGCGCATCACTGGCGACGTTGCGCGGCGCCGGTACCTGTCCGACATGACCACAGACGCCAACGGCGCCCGGCGGGGCGCAGGACGCCCGCGCGGGCTGGCTGACGGTACAGGCGGCCGTGACCGGTGTTGGAGTCACCAGTCACGGCCAGCAACCGAGTGATACCGGCTAAGGAGAGCACTCAGATGCAACCACAGGTTATAAGAGCCGCACACCTGACGGCCATGGCACGCGAGTCCGTGTTCGCCTCACTGCCCGCTGGGCTGCTGTGCGCGGACACGGAAGACTTCCCGGCTGTAGTGGTGGCCAGGGTGCCGGTGAGTCACGCGGCACCAGGGCGGATCCGGCGCGCGGCGCGCAAGGTGGCGCGCACCGCCGCGGCGCTGTGGGACGGTCTTCCCGGCCCGTGGCCGGTCAAGGCGGTACTCGTCACGCTGGCCATACTCGAGCCTGGCCCGTTCGGTGAGATGGCTCTCGGTGCGTATGCCGCGTTCATGGCGGCACGGAAGGCGAGGCGGACGGCATGAAGTACCTGGGCTGTCACGTGGCAGATGGACGGCGCGCAGTGCCGTGAGGGCTACCTCACCGAGCAGGCCGCGCTGTGCAATGGCTCACGCTGACTTGACGGAGACCGGCCCGGCCGCGGCCGAGCGGCTCACGCGGACGTGCTGCCCCAGCTGCTGTGCGCGCTTCACCCCGTGGCCAACGCCGCATTCGACGCGTGGGCCAGGGATGAAGCCACCTACATGCAGAGCACTGCCGAAGAGGCAATCACCCGCGCCGCACTGACGGCGTCACAATCAGCCTGATCGCTGGCCGCGGTGCCCGGCTTCCCCGGGCAACAACGGGAGCGATCAGCACGAAGTGCAATTGGAGCACCAAGGTCACATATCGAGCAGATGACGGCCGCCCTAGACGGCATGCTCGGAAGCGGCCTCAGCGGCATGCTGGCCGGGCTGTTCGAGCAGATCGACTGGGCAGAGATGCAGTCGCGCGGGCCCAGAAGCGGCACCCAGCGCAGGCCGACCTGATGTATCACGGGTTCAAGCTGCTCACGCCGAGCCATGAGCTCATGGGTACCGAGTTCGTCTACCGCTCGCACTGCCGGCAGATCCTTGACCGGCTGGCGGCCGGGCAGGACACGCGGCCCGGCACCGATGCGGAGATCGCCTGCGCATGCGCCGACGCTTCCAGGTGGCACCGCTGACCGAAAGCGCGGCCGGGCTGTATGGGCGCGTGTTCGCCCGCGCGTTCCCCGGCCAGCACAATGCCTGGGAGGGCGCGCAGGAGCGCTCCGAGGCGCTGCGGTCGGCGCAGATTGACGACCTGGAGCGCGAGGCGCGGCACAAGCTCACGCAGGCGGACCGGCGCGGACCGAGATGAGTGCGGCGGGACGCACACGGCGAGCATGTCACTGCACCGCCACGGTGCAGAAACTGCGAAGGCAGCCTGACCGCCGGGGGCGGGCATCGCCCTCGGTGCACGTGCCAGGCCCGGAATGGCCAGGAGCAAGTCAACGAGATTGGAGGAGCTCGGAGACATGATGCGAGGCGTGATCAATCAGGCCCTGCGGGAAGCGGGCAAGGGCAGCAGCAGTGCCCGGCCCGCGGCCGAGGTGCCAGGGAGCACCACGTACATCAAGAACGCATGGCAGGCGCGGATCAGCGCGGCGACGGCACCGAAGCCCGGCTACGGCCGCTGTTGCGGTGCCCGAGCCTGAGGCCGTGGCGCAGCGGCCGCCCAGGCGGTGACGCTGGCACGCGGCCAGATCGACGGTGACCGGGTGCTGAAGCAGGTGTACGGCTACCTCGGCTACATGGCCGTGTGGCCGTCCCAGTGGGCCCAGGTCACCGCGGCGCTGTACGCGGCGCACGCGCACGCCAAGGGTGACAGCGGGCTGCCGGTGTGGCAGTACGAGCCGCGCCTGTTCCTCACCAGCCGCACGGGCGGCAGCGGGAAGTCATGGCTCGCCCGGCAGATCGCCGCGCTGTGCCCGGACGGCAAGGGCCTGGTCGAGATGACCAAGGCCTGCCTGATCGACCTGATCGCGCAGCACGCGACGATCACGGTAGGGAAGCTGGACGTCTTTGTGGGCACCGGGAAGCGGAATCAGTGGCTGACCGGCATCGCCAACGCCGGCTATGAGCCGGACCGGATGACCAGCCGCAAGCACGGCGGGAAGGCGCAGGAGATACCGCTGTTCGGCCCGATGATCCTTGACGGGCTGGACTCGGTGATCCACTCGACGGGCGAGGATCTCAAGACCCTCATGTCCCGGTGCATCATCATCCACGTCACCAGGGCGCCCGAGGGTTACCGGCCGCCGCGGTTCGACCGGGAGAAGCGGCACATCGCGGCCGTGCTGAACGGCCGCCTCGCCCGGTGGATGCAGCAGGAGGTGGAGGACGGCATCGCGGACGTGGTGCCCGAGCTCCCCGAGGGCGTAGGCAATCGCCCGGCGGCGCTCTGGGAGCCGCTCCTGGCAGTGGCGGACGCCGCTGGCGGCGTGTGGCCGGCGCTGGCCCGCGGCGCGCTTGAGCGGATCGAGTCCTCTACCGGGCTGCCCGGTGAGGACGAGGCCGCGGAGGCCGAGATCGACGGCGCTCTGAGCAACTGGGGCGCGCAGGAGCCCGTGTGGGGCGAGGACTGAGAAGTGCAGGCGGGGTGCCGCTGTAGGGCGGCACCCCTTGGGCTGGGAAGTGAGGAACGATGATCGACAGCATGCACGTGCTGGACGTGCTACGGGAACGCGGCTACGTGCCGCAGGACGACGCGGACGCTGGCGAGGGCTGGTTCGACCTGACGGCCGGCCGGGCGACGGTGCGGGCGGTGCTCACGCCAGAGGACGGGAACGAGGTCTACCTGTTCACCGGGCCGATGGTCTGTGAGTGGTCGGTGCGCTTCTACGGTGCCCCCGGTGCGGTGTTCCTGGCCACGCTGGACGCTGCGGAGCGCGAGGCCGGTATCCGGGAGGGAGTGAGGGCGTCATGAGTACCGAGTCAGAGACGATCGCCGCCCTGATGGCGCGCGGATATAACGAGCACATCCGCCTGCACGGGCCGGACGGCAGCACCGCAGACGCGAACGGCACGGCCCTGGTGGTCGAGCGGGACGGCAAGGAGTACGCGGCCCGCATCATTCCCCTCAAGAGCGACGACGAGCCGCTGAGCGGGCGCGGGAGCCTGCTCGAGCAGCGGGCCGAGCGGCGCGCGTGGCAGTGCGCCGACGACGCCGCCTCGGTCCTCCGGGTGGAGGGTGCGGCCGGCCTGGCGCGCGAGTTGCTGACCGAAGCCCTGCGCCACCTGGACACGCTGGAGCGGCGGAAGGCTGAGCGCTGATGCTCGTCTGGGACGTGGCCAGTGACCGCATGACCGAGGTCACGACCGCTGAGGCTGCGGCGGGGATGATGCGCTACGCGCGGACTCTCGGCCCCGGCTCGGCGGCGTGCGGGGAATGGGAGCGCAGGGCTGTGGAGCTACTGCGCAGCGAGGAGGAGTGAGCGATGGCCCAGCGATACGCAGACAATGCCGCCCGCGAGCGGATGGCCGCCGGGAAGTGCCCCGGGTGCGGCGAGCCCCCCGAGGCCCACGTCAACGACGCGCGGTTCTGGATCCCCCGTAACTGCGACCTGCTGCCCCATGGTGTCACCGAGCGGATCGGGCAGTACCGGGCAGACCAGAGCGAGAAGTTCAGCGCTAAGGACTACGCCGCCACCCATCCCATCGTCTGCGCTCACGCGGACAAGGACAGTGGGGGCTCGCACATCCTGGCACCGGGTGAGAAGTGCGGCCGGGGTAAGCCGTGAACGGCACAGCACCCGTACGCGCGGCACTCTGGGCCCGTGTGTCCACGGTCGATCAGCACGCGGGCAACCAGAGTGACGTGCTGCGCGACTGGGCGCAGCGCCGCGGCCTGGACATCGCGGCCGAGTTCATCACCGAGGACTCGGCCTGGCAGAACGGCAACGGCGCCAAGGGGAAGGAGTTCGACCGCACCCGCGACGAGCTGATCAACGGCGCGCGGCTCGGGCACTACACCGTCGTGCTGGTGTGGGCGGTGGATCGCCTGTCCCGGCGCGGCATTGAGGACACGCTGGCCACCATGCGCCGGCTGTACGAGCACGGCTGCGACCTCTGGAGCCATCAGGAGCCGTGGCTGGTGACCTCGGAGCCGAGGATGCGGGAACTGCTCGTGTCCTTCATGGCCTGGGTGAGCGAGCAGGAGAGTGCACGCAGGTCCGAGCGCATCAAGGCCGGCATGGACCGGCGCAAGCGCGAGGGCAAGCCCGTGGGCGGCCGGGTGAAGGGCAGCAAGGACCGCAAGAAGCGCAGCACCGGGGGCTACGGGGACGCATGGGCACCCGGGGGGAAGCTCCGGGTGGCACGGGAAGCACAGATAGCCGCGAAGCGTGCGGCGGAAGCTGACAACACAGGGAGCGAAACGCAATGACCAGCACCGACGAGCTGCCGCCCGAGGTCACCGACGAGCGGATCTACGAAGACCTGAAGGCGTACCAGGAGGCCGGCATGCTTGAGTACGTGCTGCCGACCCAGCCCCTCGGTGAGCAGTGGATCGTGGGCTGGAACGGCCAGATCCTCAAGTTCGTCACCAAGGAGGGCATCGTCGGCTTCCTGACCGGCATCCAGGTCTGCGCCACGTTCGCCGCCAAGCTGCGCGAGTCGCCGTTCCCGGGGCTACGCCGCTAGCGGCAGTCCATCGTCCGCCTGTTCATCGCTGGCCCCGTCTCCCTCACGAGGGGGACGGGGCCTTTTTTTTGCGTCTGACAGGGCCGCGGCCCCGCCGAGAACCACGATCCAGACGGCGGCGATGAGGATGTAAACGAGGGCGTGCGGCATGGCGGACCGGCCTGACGGGGATAGCGGCTGAGCAGGAAGAATGCGCGCTAATGCGCTAGCTCAACCCTACCGGTCAGGCCGTTCCCGCCGCTACCGCTCAGGTGGCCGGCGCGGGCTCCGGTGACGGGGTCCCGGCGACCAGTCCCACAGTGACCGCGGGGCCCGCCGTGACGATGATCGCCTCGGCCCCGGTGACGGCCGTGGTGGACCCGTCCGGGTTCGTGACGGTGCCGGACACCGACAGCATCAGGTTGCTGTCCGGCACACCCGCCGCCACCACGGCCGACAGGGTGTCCTCCGACACCGTCAGCACGGCGCCGGTCGAGTCGGGGTCATCGAGGACCCACGCCGGGTGACCCCCGGCAGGGCGGTCGCCGCGCCCTTGGCGTCCTGGCCCTGGAGGGTGAAGGTGACCTCGTCGGTGTCCTGCAGGTCGAAGCTCATGGTCATCGGGGATCCTTCCTCCCGGGGCTGCCCCGGGATGAGTTCAATGCGGACGGTGCGCAGCGAGTCGCGGCTGCGCAGGAAGTGGTAGGAGTCGGTGGCCACCTGCATGAACGTCTGCTCGGTGACGAAACAAGGCGAGCAGGTCCACCGCGGCGCGCAGGGCGGCGGGGGCGTCCCCGGCATCGGCCTCGAGGTAGGCGGGGTCGTGATCCATAACGCGGCGACCCGGTTAGGTGAGAGGCGCCTTGGCACTTCTCGGCCGTGGCCAGCTCGGCCTTGGCGACCTCCAGCGGGTCCAGAGTAGATCAGCACCCTTGTGGCTGTGTAGGCGGTGGGCTCTTCACGACGTTGTCCGTCCTCGTCGTAGCCAGCCCCGGTTCGCCCAGTTCCGCGCCGCCCGTTTTAGTCTCGACTGACCCCCGCACATCGCGGCTGCCTGCTTCACGGTGATCATGCCTGCTTCGTTGGGCGTGATCCACAGGGCAGAGCTAGTCACCTCCGGGCACACAAAAGCCCGGGGCGACCTGCTCCGGGGCACGATCATCTCGCGCGAACAATGCGTGGTTTATCTCAGGCGCCGCGCAGGCGGCGCGGGCGACGCGCGGGACTGTCCGGCTCCGCGTCACTTTTCCAGGCGCGCTTCTCGTCGGCGATCCGGCGCATCGCGTTGATGTAGTTCCTCGTCCGCGTGGATCATCATCCCCGCAGCCGTCGCACCTCGACCAGTACCACTCGCCGTCCTCGTGCCACGGTGGCGGGGCCTTGCGCAGGAGTTTGCGCCCGCACACCCGGCACCGGAAATCGGGCAGCAGGGGCATCGGGGGGGACGTCTCCAGCAGGAGCCGGCGCGCCATGTAGTGCAGGTGGAGGATCTCCTGCCCGGCGCGCTCGCCGCCGAGCCGCGGGGCGATCGTGATGTCGCAGCCGTTCCAGGCGAGGATCTCGCACCCGGTGTCCTCGTCGGCCACGGCCCACGGCGGCAGGCTGCGCGGCATCTTCATGGGTGCCAGCGACAGGAGGGTGGAGATCCGGGGTGCCAGGATGGCCACGGAGCGCTCGATGTCGGCGAGAGCGTCCTGGGGCCGGTCCCGGCCGCGCCGAGGGATGACAGGTCCGCGACGCGGCGGACGCGGACCTCCCAGTCGCAGAGGATCTCGCCCATGAGGCGCATCTGCGCGTCGATCGCCTCCGACAGCGGCACCGAGGGGCCGAACGGCATCTTCACCATCACCTCGGACTGGCGCGCCTCCCCCAGCTCGGCGTGCAGGCGCCGGTACAGGGCGGGCATCCCGTTCTCGTGGCCGTCTTCGGGGTCGCCGTCCAGGCACAGGCCGATGTAGTCTTGGCATCCGTCGCAGTAGGCGCGGGGGGTCGCGGCCGGGGTGACGGTGCGGGTGCCGGCCTCGATGGTGATGGCGCGGCCACTACACCAGTCCCCGCGGGAGCAGCGGTCCTCGTCAGGTGGCGTGGGCGCCGGAGCGGGGTCACGGCGCGCTGTGGCTGCGGCAGGAGCACCCGGGCGCGGCGGGGGCGGTGCGGTGGCCACGGCTTCGCGGAAGGTGCTGTGCGCCTGCCCGTGAGCCCGCTGGCGCTCCCTGAAGCTGTCGCCCCGCTCGAAGCTGTACGTCCAGCCCTGACGGCCCACAGACCCACCTCCCGCGCTCCCCGGTGAATGCCTGGGGCAATTCTCTACCAGCGGGAGAGGTCGTCAGTGACGGGCGTTCAGCCTCCAGTTGGAGCTTGAAGGTGGTCACTTCGCGGCCGACCGGATCGGCACCGGCATCTCCCGCTTGATGCGGGCGACGGTGCTCTCGCTGACGCGCGCCTTCGCCGCCACTTCCGTTACCGGCATGCCCGGGTTGACAGTCAGGATGCGGGTCACTTTCCGGCGCGTCCTGACGGCTGCGCTGACGGTCTTGCGCGGGGCCGGTGACGGTCAGCCTGACCGTCATTTGCCGGCTCAGGTGACGGTGCGGCCTGACGCTCAATCTCGCGCCTGGCCGACTCCATCCTGACCGTCATCCTGACACTCTGGGTGAGGGCATCGGTGACCCACTCTTCGACGGCGGCTCCCACTGGGAAGCGCCGCCGAATCGCAGGCCGGAGTCCACCGCCGTGACGACTGCGGCGGGCAGGCGGCCACGGCGCACGGCACGCACCAGCGAGTCAGGGATGACCGCGGCTCGTCCTTCTCGGCCTCCGCCCGGATGAGGTCGCGGGCGTGCAGCCGGGCGTCCTCCATCGCGACCGCCCGCGGGTAACTCGTCTCCGCGGCCAGCCACATCCGGCGCCGCATCGCCATGGTGGCGAACGGCGCGGCGAGCCAGCGGCCGGCCGGGATCCGGTCCGGCCTCTCTGCGGCGTCCTCGTGCAGCCGCTTCCAGGTGAACCGCAGGGCCTCCACGCCGAGCACCCACAGGGCGGGCATGGCGGCGTGGATGACGCGCCACTCGCTGGCCTCCGAGGCGCCCACCGCGGCGTTGGCCCAGACGGTGAACGCGGCGAGGGACCACGCGGCGAGGTGCAGCCAGCGCGACCGTGAGCCGAGCGTCACGGCCAGGTGGTCGAGCACGACGTAGGCGAGGATGCCCGAGTCCACCGACAGGGGCAGCAGCCACGGGTAGGACCAGTCGTGGTGCTGCGCGGCGTGGTAGAGGGTGGTGAACGAGGACAGGAAGCCCATGGCCATGCCGGCCAGGACGATGGTCACAGCGAATCGAGGGCCTGCCGCTGCCTGCGGGTCAGGCGGTGTGGCTTCCCATGCCGGTCATCGTGCGCTCACTCCGGTCTCGGTCGGTGGCGTTTCAGGCGATGGCGTTACTTGGCTGGCCTGGTGTGGCTGGTGTGCCGGTCAGCGGCGGTGACAGAAGCGTCGGCCGGCGGCGGTGGGCATACGCGCCCGGCCCGGCCAGCGCGCTCATCGGCGCCCCAGTACTGGCAGCGCCGCCGTCCCGATCAGGCAGGCTGCCGACGGGGCGGAGCCCGAGCGGTAACGCTCCTGCTCTTCCCCGGTCCACCGATTCGTCGCGTCTTTGCCATGTCACTTCCTCCTCTACTCTCTGTCACCGTTTGCGGCGACACTGTCCTCGGGGGTGTCCAAGAGGTGTCCTCCGGCTCCGCTCCCCTGTCCACGGGGGTGTCCTCCAGGTGTCTCCGGGCCGTCCCCGGCGGTGTCCACGGGCTGTCCTCTCGCGCGTGCGCGCGTCGCGCCTGCGCGCGTTACGGCGGGCGCCGAGCGGTCCCCCGGAGGACGGTGGTCAGGCGCTGACCTTCTCCCGGGCCTCGGCGTCGAACTGGGCCCGCTCGCCTCCGGATGGCTTCCATCGCCTCCCAGATGACCTCGGCCGATGCGCCCCGGTAGTGGCCATCGGTGACCCTGGTGACCACGCCGCGCTCGGCCAGGGCGGCGAGCTGGCGGTGGACCCAGGAGCGCACGAATCCGGTCTCCTGCCTGAGCAGCCGCGGCGTCGTGCCCTCCGGGGGAGCGGTGGCCAGGGGAGCTGGGCGAAGCGCTGCTTGCGCTGGGTCATCTCGGCGGCCAGGGCGCCGTCGGGGGGAGGGGCTGGGGGGGAGCGGGCACGTCGGGCACGTCGGCCAGCTCCGTCTCGATGCGGGCCGCGGCCTGCTCGGGGGTGTCGATGTTGATCACGTCAGCCTCCTGGCTGCGGCGGAACGCCCCGGGCAGGCGCTCATCGCGGGTGTCGAAGGTCTCCTGCCACTCCTGCGCGAACCGGCGAAGCGGGGGGGGGTCCAGCGCCCCGTTGCGGGCCGCGATCTCCCGGAGCGGGGGTGCGGCATGTGCGGGCCGCGGCGCGGCGCCGACGAGGCGTCCGGGCCGAGGCGCCAGTAGAACTCGCCCTTGTTCTCCAGCAGGCTCGCGTCGAGTTTGGTGTAGTCGGGGAGGGCGAACTGCCCGTGGCCACGTCGGAGACGGCGAAGCACATCCGGCCGGGCAGGTTGCCGCGGATCTGCTCGGTGCCGCCGACTCGTGCAGGGCGCCGTACTGGGTCAGCACGATCAGGTAGACGTTCACCGCGCCACCCTCGGACGCGATGGTGGAGGCGTCGCGCTGGCACGCGGCGTCGCCGGACATGGACGACAGGACCCCGTGGGCCTCATCCACCACGACGAACAGGGCCGGGACGTCGGGCGTGGGGACGTTCTGCTCCTCGCCGCTGTAGTCGCCCAGGGCGCGGGCCCGCAACTCGGCCACCGCGCAGCGGAGCACCAGCCGGGCTTCCTCGATGGTGATCGCGGTCCAGCCGGACGCCCTGCGCCACGGGCGGGCGGACCGGCCGCCCTTGAGGTCGATGATCCAGGGGAGCGCCGCGTCGGGGCAGCCGGTGATGGACGCGAGCATCGCGGACAGCTCGTTGGACTTCCCGTCCTTTTCCGGCCGATCACGAACCAGTTCTCCAGCATCGGGGCGCGCACCATCTGCCCGTCCTCGCCGCGGCCGATGGGCATCGTCCCGCTCACCGACGAGGGGCAGAGCGAGTCGTCCCACGCCACCTCAACGTTGTGGGTCTTCCGCTTGAGGTGGACCAGGACCTGGCTCGGGTCCTTCGGGTCGGCCTCGGCGCGGGTCATCCTCGGCGCGACGTGGCCGCGCAGGGCCGACTCCAGGAGCGGGGGCGTCCGCTCGATGTCCTGCTGGGACTGCCTGCCGGGGACGGGCTGATCCGCAGGGTGTCGATCACGCCCTTCGTGCTCACGCCCACGACCCCGGAGCCAGCCAGGTCCCAGGCGACTGCGTAGTGACGCCACCACTCGTCCCAGATGGCCACGATGCCCTGCAGGCGCTTCCCCCGGGGCCGCTTGTGCAGCCAGAACGGGAACCCCCACGCCACCGTCCCGGCCCCGAGCGCGGCCACCTCGGGCCAGTGCAGGCCGGCCAGGGACACCGCGGTCAGCCAGCCGCCCGCCGCCGCGGCCGAGGCGCGGGCGTGCCGCTGCTCGATCGCCCGGTCCCACTTGTGCGGGGCCTTCAGGTGGACGGCGATCAGCGCGCCCGCCCCGGCCGTCGCCGTCTCCAGCGGCATGTCCAGGACGCCGCCACCGCGCCAGCCGCGAGGAACCCCGCGGGGACGCCGGCAGCCGGGATCGTCAGGTGACGGTGCCGGGCAGCGAACCGCCACGCGGCAGCAGCGGGACGCGCGGATCCCCCGGTGGTGCCGCGTCAGGCAGCACCGGGGGCAGCGGCGGGATGGCTTCCATGACTCAGGTCAGGCCCGGTTCAGCTCGTCGTGGTGCGGGCTGCACGGGGCTGGCCGCGATCTCGCCCAGCGGCATGCTCATCAGGGACGCGAGAGCGTTCTCGGCCTCACCCATCGCCAGCGGCCGGCCCGGCACGTGGTGGCCGCGGTCATCACGGGCTCCCACACCATGGCCGGGTAGCGGCCGGTCTCCTGCAGGCCCCTGGCGAACTCCTCCAGGGCGGTGGCGACGTGCCCCAGGGCTTCCTTGTAGACCTTCTCGGTGCGGAGCTTCGCGTGGATGCCGCCAGCCCTCGCGTGGGCGTTCAGGACGTTCGCGGCGGAGAACATGTCGGCCGCGGCACCCGTGGGCGCGGCGGACGGTGGTGCGGCCATGGACGGAGTCCTTCCGGGGGACGGGGCGGGGACGGCGGCGGGACGTGGGGTGGCCTGCGGCTGCGCCGGGGCGGGACGCTGCCCGTTGGCCCAGGCCCGGACGCGGCAGCGGGTACTGCGGCCGGGGCTGCACCGGCCCAGGGGGCCTCGCGGGGGACGATGAGACGTTCCAGCAGCGTGCGGCGGGGAGGCTTCGGGGTGGCCGCAGGGTCCGCAGGGTCCGCAGCAGCCTTCACGGTGCGCTGATGGTGCGCGCTTGGCCACCCAGTTGTCCGCCCACGCCTGGGCGAAGACCGTGCGCACGTTCTGCGGCGCACTGCGGGCCGCTGCCTTGGCGCGGGCCTTGCGGCTGCCGGTCTTCGGCGTGGAGGTCAGCGCGCCCGCTGCCCGCGCTTCGCTGACGACATGGCTTACGAAGACGACGCCACCGCCAATGAGCAGGGCGGTGAGGAGCAGTTCCAGGATGACCATGGCTTTACCCCGCGATCCAGGCGTTGAAGGAGTCGGCCATCTGTTGCGCCGGGAAGTCGTGGCCACGTAGAACTGTGTGGATCGCGCCGCCGGGTGCGAGCATCAGCACGGCGGGGTACGGCGGCGGCCATGAGGATGACCGCGTCATTCGGTGCGAAGATCAGCCCCACCGCCATGCCGAGGATGGGGAGCACCGAGCACAGGACGATGACCGTCCGCGGCAACCCGGTGCCGATCCCGCCGAACAGGGCACCGATCTTCGTGGCGATATCCAGCCAGCGGCGTGCCCGTCGTGGTCACGGCGAGGGCCGAGCCACCGTCGCGTACGTGGCGAGGATAGACGCCGGCCGCCGGACGATGTTCTGCGCCATGGCCGGGAGGCGCCCCGGGTGCATCATTGGCGATGAACGTCGCGCCGATGATGATGACCCCCGCGCCGGAGCCGATCAGGCTTGCGATGGTTCCCATTACTGCTCATCTCCTGCGTGCCGTCCGGGCTGACCGCATAGGCGCTGTCGAATGCCGGGGCGTGTTGACGAACTCGGCGAGGCCCACGTCAGCCGCCGCGTCCGGGGATCCGGGCTCAATGTCCGCTAGGGAGAGACGCCGGCGGTAGAGGGCTGCTAGCCACATCACACCGGACAGCGCCGCCCAGGTGACGCCTGCGAGCA
>CAVQPP010000235.1:0-20621 GCA_963714445.1 uncultured Actinomycetota bacterium | reverse complement strand
CTATGTTGTGTAGCCGCGACGAGAACGACGTATTGCTGGTTCACCGACCGGGGGCGCCTGATGGCCACCCACCCGGCCGAGGGACCGCTCGGCGGCTCCGGGGTGACGCTTGAACCGCCGCACATGGCACGCGCGCGAAGCAGATCCTCGCCGCGTGGGACTTCGCCGTGGCGCACCGGTTCGACCCGCTCGCCGCCGTCGCTGACGCGGCGGTCTCTATGCACGCAGCGAGGCGGTGGCCTGATGACAACCGCAGCGGCGAAGGACCCCGCGACCGGCAGGTTCGTACCCGCAGTCGCAGCGCCCCCGGTGTTCACCGGGCCACCGCTGGCCGGCCTGTACGCGACGGCCTTCCCGTCGTTGCCGATCTTCGCTGTGACTGGTGCCCCCTGGGGCTGTCAGGGCAGACGACGGCACCCTGACCGAACTGAGCGGCCGGTGGAGACCTACACCCACCCGGACGCGCAGAGCTTCGCGGAGTTGTGGGGCAGGGGCAGCAGACCACGGCTGGATTACCGTCCCGCGCGGGGCCGGGGACCACTCGCTGTAGCCCTCAGTGCCCTGACGACCCTGGCCTTCGGGTAGCGGGACAGCCGGGTGTTGCTGGGCAGGATCTCCATGCCGGGCCCGAACTCGAGCACCCACGTACGGGAAGCCTGACTCTCCTGCGCCTCGGGTCGGGGAACCCAGCGCAGGAGGCGCGCCCGGGGCCACAAGGGGGGCCAGTGGCTCACCGGGCCGTCTGCGCAGCCTTGTGACGGGAGACGGGGGTTCTTCCCGTCGCTGCGGAGGTCTTGGGGGTGGGGGTCACGGCACATACACCGCCTGCGGGCCGAGCGTGATCCCGCCGTGCCGGGCCGCGATCCGCTTAACAGCGGGCTCCACGTACAGCAGCCGGTCCGCCACGTCCGCGACCTTCTGGGCGGCTCTGGGTCCAGTCCACACCGGGGAGCCCGCCGAGGTCTTCAGCGGCCAGTTCGGCGGTCGCTGGGCCGGCCAGGTCGAGGACGAGGGCCGAGCGTGAAGGGGCGTGCACGACGGCCCACGACTCCCGGGGGCCTGGGTCACGGTCGATGACCAGGCCGGGCACTGGGCGGTCAGCCATCGCTGACGTCCGGACGGGCGTCACGCAGGTACCCGCAGCGGCGGCAGCGCCAGGCGAGCTTCCTGAGCACGGTCCGCCACCGGTTCCGCTTGCAGCGCGGGCACGGCTCGGGGCGGAAACGGGCGCGGACATGGCTTCCTCTCGGTGAGGGTGTAGCGGGCGAGGATGGCGCGGGCGACCTGCCGCTCCCAGTCGGTGGTGAGTGGGGGTGGCCAACTGGCGGGAATGGCGCAGCACCTTGGCCAGCGCCTCCACCTCAGCCGGGTCCGGCTCGCTCTCAGCGCGCTCCACGGCAGCGACGAGAGCGGCGGCGAACTCCCGGGCTGCCCTGAAGCTCAGCGCGGCGTGCGGGTCCAGCAGGACGCTAGGACCGAGGGTGCTGCGCCCAAGCTCGAACCAATGGCTGAACTTGTCGCCGCCCACCCGGTCCAGCACGATGGGCACCGGCAGGCCGGCGGCCTCATGCATCGCGGCCAGGATGCCCCGGGCCACCTCCGGGACCTTGGCGTCGGGGACGCTCGTGGTGGTCGCCGGCTCGCCGCGGCTGGTCGTGATGTCGCCGCCGACGCGCAACTCGCAGGCTTCCTCTGCCCCTTCGGCCAGCCGGACGGAGACGGAGTGGCCAGGACGGCTGCTGTAGCGGAACAGGTCGGTGCTCATGCCGCACCGCCCGCGTCGGCTTCCATCTGGCGCATGTCCGCGTTGGACAGCGCTGCGTGCCGGATGATGCGCTCCGCCAGCCCGTTCTCGAGGATGAGCTGCTGCCAGGCGCGGCGCAGGTGGCGATCACGGCGCAGGCCGCGGGTGCTTTTCGTCCAGTCCGCCAGCTCGCCCAGCTTCACCGCGATGTTTAGGGCGCTCTCCGGGTCGGGGCAGTCGGCCAGGGCAAGCCCGGAAGCTGCGTGGCAGACGCACCACGCCCCTTCCACCTTCGCGTCCGGGCTGATCAGCAGGCCGGGCACGGGCGTCGGGTACGCCTCGACTTCCCGCAGCCCGTCGTTGTACGGGGCGGTGATCCGCAGTGCGCCCGGGCCGCTCATCCCGCTGCCCCGTTCGCACCCGCTGGGACCGCCGCACCGGCCGGAGGCTCGGCCACGGCCGGCACGGTGATCTGACCGGCCGCTACCGGCTTCTTCTCGGGACTGGTGTTGACCCGCCAGCCCCGCTTGACCGCATACGCGGCCAGAACCCAGGGCGCGACGCCGTTCACACCGGCGATCACGACTGCGGTTTCGAGGACTCCGTTCACTTGCCCGCTCCCTCACTCCTGCCCGGCTCCTCATCGGCGCCGGGGTCGATGTCCCGCTCCCAGGGCAGCGGCCGTTCCGCCTCACGCATCCGGTGCGGTTTCCAGTCCGCCGGGGTCAGCAGCGCGGCCACGGCCACGACCACCAGTGCGATCAGCACACCCCCGGCGATGGACGCATAGATGACCCCGGCCTGGATGGCCTGGCCCATGGCGGCGATCACGGCAAGGGCGATCATGGTTCGCGCCTCCGCTCCCCGATGCGCAGTTCCCACAGCAGGTCGGCCATCTCGTCCAGGAAGGCCACCCAGTCCTTGCGGGGGATGCCCCGGCCGCAGAAGTCCCGCTTGTCGTAGGCGTCCATTGACCGCAGCCGCCGTATCCAGACCCGGTTGGCGACCGTGGCGGCGATGCTCCCGGCGGCCATGCGCGCCAGGCCGGCCAGGGTGCGCAGGATGGCCACCGGCACGGCGGGCCGGCGGACAAGCAGCAGGTAGGTGGCGAACGCTGAGCCGATGGCGAACATCAGCAGCAGGCAGGCACTGCCGAGCACCAGGACGGTGGAGTTGATGTGGGCGCAGACGGAGAACAGGAAGCGCATCACGCGGCACCCCCGAATAGATCAGCCGCCGGCGCGAACGGTGCCGGGGAGGGCGACAGCCCGGCGAATGTGCCCTGGGCGAGCACGTGGGCCATCACACCAGTGCCGGGGAACAGGTCATCGAGGGTGTCGCCGTCGATGTAGCCGAGCAGGTCGAGGATCCAGCGGCAGAACACCTCGGGCTTCGCGCCGGTCAGCCCGCGCTTGAGCGTGATCGGCGTGGCGAGATAATCTTTCGGCGTGGTCTGCGCCCCACCCTTCGGCGGCGGCGGGTGATTCTTGTTCCGGCCGCCCGTGAACAGGACGGGCTCCCAGGCATAGGCGGGCCGCACGCCTTTTTTGAACGCACAGAACGGCTTGACCCAGGCGGCGATACGGGTTTCCGCGGGCAGAGCGAGGAGTCCCCGTGGTCCGGCGACGCGCAGGACAGCGCCCAGCCGTCCGGGTAGCCCGTGGCCAGCTGTTCTATGAGCAGCTTGTGCGTCAGGAGGTCGTCCCAGCAGCGACCGTCGGGGTGGTGGTGGCCGTAGAACTTGCCGCACTTGCCGAGGTAGGGCGGGTCGGCGTACGCGAATCTCATGCAGCCTCCCGTGCCTCTGGCGCGGTCTCGGCCCATTCGCCCGTGCAAGTCGGCCACTGGGTGGCGCCACCCTCGGCGGCGGCGAACCGCATCACGCCGACCGTGCCGGGATGCCTGACCGCCCGCGAGACGATCCACCCTTCGGTCATCGCCTGCTTTGGGTTGGCGTGGATCTCGCCGTGGCACCGCTGGCAGAGCGTTACCCCCACGCAGGCACAGTGAGCATGGGTCCGCCGTGAGCCTCCGTAGCCCTTGAGCCTGCGGTGGTGACGGTGGAGGTTCCTGGTGGTTCCGCAGCGCTGGCAGAGGCGCACCAGGACGGCTCCGCTGTCGTCGCTGTCGCGCTTGTCGATCAGCAGGCAGACGGGGCGCGGGAAGGTCTCCGGGCCGGTGTCCTTCGCAGCAGGGGCGAGCTTGGCGGGCGTCGTGGCTTCCGGCTCCTCCAGATGCCAGTTGCCTCCCCGGCACCGGTAGACGCCTGTCGCCGCCGAGTAGGTGGCGCTGCCGCCTCCGGTCTCCCGCAGGCTGGTGATCTTCCCCAGTACCCGCAGGGCCTTCGCCTCGTCGGGGAAGGTGCGGACTCCGCAGCAGCCCCGGTTCATGACCCGAATCCCTCGGTCGCGTTCCGCACGGCCCGCTCATTCGCGCCGATGCTGCGGCAGGTGTCCCAGTCGTCCTTCAGGATCTCCATGGCCGCCCGGCACGCCTTCAGGTCGCCCTCGGCCACATCGACCTGGAAGACCGCATCAGCGGCGGCCTGCTTGGCCGTCTGGGTGCGTTCCTCCTGTGGCCCCTTATGGGCGATGAAAGCCCTCGCGTGGGCGAGCGTGGCCGCCTTCTTGGCCCTGGCCAGCGTGACGGTCAGGTTTTTGAAGTCCTCGACCTTGTCACGGCGCATGCCCTGGACCTTGACCATCACCTTGGCGATCTCCCGGGGGCCCAGGCTTTCAAGTTCCCGGCCGCCCTCCACGGGGATGCTCTGGAGGCGCGTCATGCCGCCCCCTTGACCTTGCGGACGCTCAGCTTGGCGGGGGAGCTGGCCTTGGTGGTCATCGGGACGGGGATGCCCTCAGCGGCGAGGATGTCCTGCATCGCCTCAAGGTCCGGTACTTCGTCCTCCTGGCCGGCCCTGGTCATGGACACCCGCCAGCCGTCCGCCGTGCCGTGCAGGCCGCGGATCATCGGGGCCAGGCGCTTCTTCTCCTTATCGGCTGCGGTGAAGCGGATGTTGGCCTCGCCGTAGGCGGCGACCGCGGCGGCCAGTTCGGGATTGGCGATCTCCTCGTCCTCGTCGCCGTCGTCCTGGGCCCGGCACAGGGAGAAGAACTTGCACCAGTCGCGGCAGTACTCGTACCGCTCGTCCTTCGGCAGCGGCTCCCCGGTGGCCAGCCGGTCGCGGACCCACTCCAGCCGGTCGGCTCCCCAGTCGGCTATGGAGCGGTCGAATGGCTCCTCGTAGGCCCACCAGTCAGCGAACGTGCCGTCCACGGGGATGGCCACGAGGCGCACCTGGCACTCCTCGGGCAGCTCCCCGGCGTCCACGAGGCCGGCCGCGTAGCCGTGCACCTGGACGCGCTTGGGCCACATCGCCGACGGCTTGGACTGCCAGAGCTTGGCGTTGGCGAGCTTGGTCGTCTTCCAGTCAGCGACCCCGGACTCGTCAATCACCAGCAGGTCGGCGTGGCCGGGGATGCCCCGGTACAGCGTGTCCACTTCGGTGCGGAACCCGGGCTCGTCAGCGAGGACGGTCTCCAGGAGCTTGTGGATCGCGGTGCCCCGCATTGCCCCCACGTGTCCGGCTCGTCGCTGGCCCAGGCGCGCTCCAGCCGGAAGCCCAGCGCCGACCGGCAGCCGCCCACCTCCGACCAGCCCGGTTCCTCCTGGAGATCCGGGCGCGGGATGCGTCGTGCTCCCGCAGCAGCTTGATCGTGCGGTCCAGGAACGTCACGCCTGGACACCTGCCACAGCGCCTCAGCGGCCTGCTTCAGTTCCGCGGCCGACGCGCCCTCGATGTCCTTGCCGGTCAGCTTCCGGACATGGATATCGACCTCGGGGATGTCCATGCGGGCCTTGCCTGCGGCCTCGTACAGCGCCTTGAGCGCGGACTCGACTTCCTCCAGCGTCCGCCTGCGCCAGCCGATGTACTGGCCCAGGCCCCCGCCCCGCCCGTGGACGGGTTGGCGATCAGCGCGGCGAGTTTGTGCGCCTCGCGTGCCCTGGTGTTGACGTCCTTGAGCGTGGCGAGGGTGCGCGCCTCGTGCGCCTCGTCGGCGTAGGGCTGGGCGTCGGGGTCCAGTTCCTTCGGGCCGGGCGGCTCGGCAGGTGCGCCATTGGCGGCCGGGCGCACGGTCTGGCCGTTGCTGCGCCCGTTCCCGTTCGCCCGCCGCCCCGCCGATGCGGTGGCGTTCTCCGCAGTCGGGTCAGCACGGTCCCCCTTGGCCCACAGGTCCAGGGCCACCCCGAACCGCATGGCCGCGTTCCGCAGAGCGTCACCGATCAGCACCTTCACCGCGTCGGGCTGGCTGCCGGGAACCGACCCGTAGCCGAGGCGCGTCACGCCGCCGACCGTGAGGCGAATCGACAGCCGACCGGGCTGCCGTGCTCATCGGTGTCGAACACCGGCATCCCGCGTTCGTCCTCGGCTTTCGGCTCCAGTTCCAGCCCGGTTGCTTCAAGCAGGCGGGCGGTCACGTCGCGTGACCACGTTGATGTGGATGTGCCGCTCGGACACGTACGCCTTGCAGACGTCGCACTTGGACTTGCGGTGCTCGGTGCAGGTCTTGCGCCTGTCGCTGCAATCCGGGCAGGTGACCCGGGGCAGCTTGCCGACTTCCTCGGCCGGGAACTTCCTGCGCAGGATGTCGGAGATGCTCCTGCCCTCCGTGGTCTCGCTCATCGTGCTCCCCGTTTCCCGGCCGCTCCCCGCGGCCGTCGTGCTCGTCTCAGAACTGGTCATGGCTGGCGCTCTGCTCTGCCGGAGCGCACCGCAGGCACAGCAGGAGCTGGCCCGGCCCGCGCTTCAGGAAGCGGCTCCGCCGCGGGCAGTCCCGGTTGCCGCAGGGCTGCGGGTGGTCGTAGAACAGCGCACCGATGAGGGATGCCAGGGCTGTCCCGGCGGCCAGCCAGATACGCAGCAGGAGGCGGCCGGCCATCAGCGCACCTCGCCATGGCGGGCCGCCGGCGGCATGGCAGGGGTGCGGGCTTGGCGTGCTGCCCCTGCGTCCTGGCGGCGGTGTGGCGGTGGTGCTTCCCGGCTCCCGGTGGTGCCAGGCGAGCCTGTCCACGGCCCGTACAAAGGCGCGGCGGAGGGGGCGCGGGAGGTGGCGGGCCAGGCGGCGGACAGGGCCGAGGGCCCTGGGGTGCGGGCTCACGACGCCACCGCCGTCCCGAGCTGGATCTCGTCGGGGACCTTGACCAGTCGATGGCGATCCGCACCCGGTCGCGCCCCTCAGTGTCGCCGGGGTGCTCGGTGTCCAGGTGCTCGACGGTCCACGCCTCGTCGGGCAGCTCGTCGCAGATCCAGTTGAGCGCCTCCCCGATGGTGAGCCGCTTGCTGCCCATCTGGGTAAGCCCGGCCTCGTTGCGCTTGCGCTTCCAGTAGGTGGTGACCCGGAAGGTCACAGCGGCGCTCACGGCTGCGGCTCCGCATCCGGCGCGGCGTCCGCCTGCTGGGCGGCCTGCACCGGAGCCCCCGAACTCGGCCTCAACCTCTGCCGGCGTAACGGGACCGCCAGGCTCAGCCGGGCTCCCCTCCTCGCTGCCGCCCTGGGCTTCACCCGGCCCGGCCTCAGCTACAGGGCCAACTGGGGTGGTCCCGTCTGCCGTGGCCGGGCTGGGCTCGCCCGCCTGCACCTCATCAGCAGGCGTCTCGGGGGTGGCCACCGGTGACGGCGGCGGGCCCGGCACGATGGCCTGCCTGCAGCCCAGATTGACCAGGTAGTCCCACATGCGGGTCCCGCGCTGGACGTCAAGTGAGGCGACGTTCTCGGCGAAGATGTTCATGCGGCTGGCCGCCTCTCGCGGGCCGTCAGCCGCTCCTGGGCGCGGGGTCGTGCGGACGCCACGTAGGCGGCCCGGCCGAACCGCTTCGTCACGCGGTAGAAGCCGGTGGTGCGCACCAGCTCGGGCCGCTCGCTGATCTGCTCTGCGATGCGGGCGACGCCTTCGCGACCGTCGTCGGGGCCGAACTGCATCTCCATGCCCCAGTGCCAGATGGGCACGCCGGGGTTGGCTTCCAGCCAGTCCAGGAGAGCGTGGCCGTCTGCGATGATCTCGGCGCGGCGCTGGGGGTCTGCTTCGAGGCTCATGCCGCCCACCCCACTGGCCGCAGCCGGACCGGCGCGTCAGGCGCGTAGGCGCTGAACCCGGTCGCGTGGCTGCCGGGGGCGGTGTCGTCCCACGCCAGTTCCACGAGGCCCGGCACAACATGGCGTGCGGTGACCCGCGCGTCCAGGCTGAACCTGGGCACCTCGATCACGTCCGCGACGTGGATGTCTATGGCCGGCCACACGCCCGGCTCCGACAGATCAGGCACCTCTGCTCCCCTTCCGTTAAACTTGCCGGTGAAGGCCGCGCCTTCGCGCTTCCCCTCCACCGGCCCCCCTTCTGCCGCTCAGCGCAGGGGGGCTTGGTGTTCCGTTAGGCGGCCGTCCCTGTCCGCCGCTGGCGGGCCTCCTGGGCGAGCTGCTCGTATCCGGCTGCCAGCTCGGCCACTGACGGGCCACCCGGCACGAATGCCAGCCGGGCCACTTCTTCCGCGCCGCCGTGCGCATACGCCTCGTCCCGGCGCGCTCTCGCTGCCGCGAAGTGCTGCCCGAACTCGCCCATGGCCGCGTCGAACCGGGCTCGGGTGGCGTCGTCAGGGAGGGTGTCGCGGAAGCCGGTCATGCCGCTGGCTCCAGCTCGCGCATGACTGCGGCGACAGGGACGCGCAGCGCCCGGGCGATGCGGTTCAGCGTGGCGACGCTCGCGTTGGCCGACTCGGTCTCAAAGCGGGAGATGTCGGACTGGTCCACCCCGGCCGCCCTGGCCAGGCCGGCCTGACTCCAGCCGTCCTTCTCGCGCAGGGCACGGATCGCCGCACCGTTCTGCCGTTTCGCAAGACTCTTGGGGGACGTGGTGTCCTGCTGTGTCCCGTTCATGGAGGACACCGTAGTCCCATGGAAATCCATTGGCAAGAGTTACGGGGACATTGAAGGACTGGAAGGGTCAAAGTCCCATGGCCATACATGGCGCAGGACACGCCTGGGGGGTGCTCCGACCTCGCAACCAGCGGTGATAACGTGCCTGGCACGGGAGTTGACCGGACCGGTTATGTCCGCCAGCATGGGGACAGGGGTGCCACAGACGGGACACCGATGGACAATACGTACCCCGCGGAGGCGTGGAAGCGTCTCGGCAAGGCACTCGAAAAGCACCGTGGCCAGCTAGGTTACGGATTCCGGCAGCGCGGGAGATTTCTCCGCGACCGTGGCAGTCCAGTCTCCGAGAAGACACTCGCCCGGCTGGAGCGGGGCGAGCGGGGCGACTACGCCGACTCCACGGTTGCTGTTTTCGAGACCCTCTACGGCCTGGAGCCGGGAGCCTTCGAGGCGTTCCTGGGCCACGGCGGCCAGCTCCGGGTCAGCGTGCCCAGCGGCACCGGCCGCCAGAACGACGCGGCCTACCTGGACGCGATCACGCCAGAGGAACGGCGGATCGCCCGGGACTTCATCGAGACGCTGCGCCGCTCACGCGCTGCCCAGGACGAGCGGCGCACCGGCAACGGGGCATAACCCGGCCTGCCCGCCATTCCGGCGCTCCCCGTCCTGGGGCAGCAGGGCCAGCTTCGGCAGCGGGCTCGTCGCGTCATGGTCGGGCAGATGCACCCCGGCCTCGGCGGATGCGTCCCGCATCTGCCCGAACAGCCAGTCAACGCGCCGGTCGGTCCGGTTGGCCTGAGCGCGCACTTCGGCGATGGACTCCGCGTTCTCGGTGGCTTGCAGCCCAACACTGGGAGCCGAGCTGATGTCCACGACCTGCACGACCTGCGGGCTCTCCTCGCCGGCCTGCGCCAGCGCGCCAGCTCCACCCGCAGGATCGCCAGGCAGGACGCGGCGGTGACCACGAGCCCTGTGTAGAGCATGCACCGCAGGTGCCGCAGGTCACCCATTGCCGCCGCAGTGAGCAGCATCCCCGCCAGCAGCAGGGTGAACAGGGCCAGCCGTACCGTGTCTTCGCGCGCCATGCGTACCCACCCCTCCCCGGCGGCCCGCCGCCCGGGAGGGCGGGTACGGCGAAACGCCTGATACCTAAGTGTCACGGCGGCCCTGGCGAGGGTGAAGGTAAGACGCGCCGGCTGAGTGATCGGTTTACGGTCACCCGGAACATTTTTCCCGGTACGCCCGGTCACGCCCCGCAGGTCAGGGTATGCGCACTAACTGCGCCTTAGCTTCCGGCCGGGTGAGCCACGGCAGGGGCAGCGCCCTGTGGCCCTCGCCAGGCTGGTCGCTGCCCCCGCCGCGGCGTCGTACCTATGGGTAACGCCCCGGTTACCCATAGGGTAGTCACCGGGGGGTTTGTTTGCTGTTACCGAACGATTCCCTGGCGGGAGGAAACGCGAACACCTCGACCTCCCACACCCCCGGCGCGAACTCGGCCGGCCGCCACTCGCTGCCCGGGCACCGGTGCCACCCGGTGCCCGCCAGGATCGTGCCCTCCGGCTGGCCCGGCGGCGGCTTCACCCGCACCTCCTGGGCTCTGATGTGCTCCCCGGTGATGGTTAAGATCCCCGGGTCCGACCTCGCCCACGTCGCCATGCAGACATCCATGGATGTCTCCCCTCCCCTTGCATGTCACCAGCAGGCTACGCCGGGTTAACCGTGATGACTAGTGCAGCAGGGTGCACCCAGGTTCATGCTGGTGACGGCGGGTAGATTGAGGTAACCCCCGGCTACGTAGGTTGCGGGGGCATGCAGATGGGGCGTGCGGACATTCCCAGATACATCCAGCTGGCGGACGTGCTGCGCGAGCGGATCGTCTCGGGCGAGATCCCGCCGACCCAGCCCATGCCGAGCACGCGGTCCTTGCAGCAGGAGACGGGCTACGCGCTGAACACCATCACCAAGGCGTACCGGCTGCTCCGGGACGAGGGCTATGCGCGGGCCGTGGTGGGGCTTGGCTGGTTTCCCGCCTTCCCCGAGGACTGGCCTACGCCGCCGGCCTGGCCAGGACTGACCGGGCAGGCGCACTCGCTCTCCCAGTGCCCACAGGCAACGTGGACCGGCTAGCCTCGCGAGACGGCCGGTGCCAGCAGATCAAGACGTCGTCTGACGCTAGCGGGCGATCAGCCGCGCATGAACGTGACGCGCCGGCAGCTACCCGCCGTGGATCCGCACCCAGTGGGCCGCGGCGGCGTAGATCCCTGCCCCTACCAGCAGGGCGATGGCCAGGGCCCTGCGTGCCACCCGCCGGGCTGCCTCTAACCGCTGCTTCGCGCCCGTCACGTCCCGCCTCGCCTGGAGCAGGCGGGCCCCGTACCAGCCGCCCAGCACTGCGAGGATGGCCACGAGGGACGCGGCATCACGGGTCACCCGCTGAGCGTCGCACAGGGCACGGGAAATGCAAGAGGGGCCAGACCGCCACAAGGCTGGTCTGGCCCCTCTTGCCGAGCGTTACTGCGCCCGGTTCATCTCGTCAAGGTACTGGCGCACCGGGCCATACATATCCGGCATCAAGTCGCGGGTCTCGTCAATAGACACCCAGCGCACTTCGCTGAGGTCTTCCGGGTCACCGAGTTGCGGCTCGCCCGGTTCGACCGCGACATGCCCGTACACCATCACCCGTGACGTCTTGGGGTGGATGCGGCGCCCGATGAAGTGAATATCGGTGACCTTGAGCCCAGCCTCGGCCTGTACCCGGCGGCGCAGGGCATCGCCTGACGACTCGCCCTCGTTGATCTCGCCGCCCAGGAACGTGTAGGGCGGGATGCCGTCGCGCCGCCTGGCGACCAGGACCCCGCGGTCGGACGTGATGATCGCCAGAGCCACATGCGGCTGCTCGGCGAGCGTGGTCGGTTCGGTCACTGGATTTCCCTTCTCTCTCCCCTTCGCAACGAGCTGGCTTGCGCGGGCTCTGCTGACGCCCATGAAGGCCGCCAGTTCCTGGATGGTCACGCCGTGGTAGTCGAGTAGGTAGGCCGCGAGGTAGGCGCGGAAATCCCCCGCCTCGCCAGACAGATCCCTGGCGAGGTCGGTCAGCGCGTTGGCCGCCCGCCACGCTTCCGTCGCGTTGGGCCACGCCTTGATCGCGGCGGTCGCGCGGGCGAAGACCTCCCGGAGGTGCGCCATCTCACCCTCGGGAGTGCTCCCCTTCTCATAGCCCGGCATAAAGCCAGTGTAAGGCCACGCTTTCAGCGACACCCGCTAGTCCTCCCTTGACATGGTGCAAGGGGGGACTTACGGTATGAGCGGAACGGACACTGCTGGCTACAGGGAGATGACCTTGAGCGCTGACGGAGCACTCGCCCAGCGATGGTCATTCCTGCCCGCTGATGACCGGCGGGAGATGCTTCCCGTTGAGGAGGTCGCCGTCCTGCTGGACGTCTCCGTCTCGCTGCTCAAGCGCCAGCACCTCGCCGACCCGAAGGCTTACCCGGCCGACCGTGTCGGCACCCTGTGGCGGATGCCCTGCTGGTGGGTTGAGCGCAAGATCGCCTGCCGGAAGGACGGTGCGCGATGAGCCGCCTCACCGGCATGTGCTCCACCTGTGGCCAGATCTTCTACGTGGACCAGGGGCACGCCTGCCCGGGGCCGCGCCACGTCCTGCTGCTCGCCCCCCTGAACGACTTCGGCCACCGAGGTGTCGGAAGCACCTCGGCGGCCAGCGAAACCAGCCCCGCTTGGAAGGCCGGTCCCATGGCCCATCATGCACCCTTCAGCGGCCGGGCCCTGGCCCGCCGCGCGCTGCGCACCCGCCGCGACCGCCGCCTTGACGAACTGGAAGCCGGCGTGGACGCCCTGGACCGCGGCGTCATCGAGGCGGCGGCCATGGCCGGCCAGGCGGTGGTCAGCACCGCGTCGCTTGTGCGCTACATGCGGGAGCAAGCCGCGCTGGCCGGCCTGCCTGGGCCTGACGCGAGCGCGCCCGTCCCCCAGCCGCCCAGCGAGGCGCAGGCCCGCGAACTCGCCGGGATGGCCGCCGGGCACCCGGAGTCCCTCGGCGCCGAACTGCCCGAGGCTGACGAGGAGATGCTCGGCGCGTACTGCGCGGAGCTGTGGCCGGATGACGTCACCGCTGAGGGCGATGCCCTGTGACCCCCCAGAGCGGCGCAGCGGAACGCGCGCGCGGGGTAGCCCCCGGCTCCGCCACGTTCCGCTGCGCCTTCCATCCCCCGGCGGGGCGTGGGCCGCGAGTGACCGCGCTGGTGCCGCTCGCGCCCCGCCGGGCCTCCATCCGGAGCACGCCATGACCGGCGGCCTGCTGATCACCGGGGTCATCGCGCTCGCGTTCGCCGCCCCCGGTATCGCCATCGGGAATCTAGTCCGCCCCGAGCGCTCAGCCCAGCCCGTGCAGCCATCCCGGGTGCCGATGACCACTGAGCGGGCCAGGCGGGCCAAGCGCTGCGTCGTCGCCCTCAGCATCGCTGTCGCTGTCTGGCTGCTTGTAGTTCTCGCGGCGATCCTCTGGGGCACGCCATGACCGCCCGCCGTCCCCGGCCACGCAAGATCAGCGAGAAGCAGCTGCGAGTGATCCAGGAGAACTCGCGCCTCAACTGGAACAAGGCGATGGCGAAGCTTGGCACCCCACCGGCGATTCCGCCCCGGCCACGCCGACGCAGGCGCCGGAGGACGTCATGACCGCCCGCCCCGGTCGCCTCATCACTACCTGCCACGCGCTGCGGCGGGTAGCCAGCATCACCATCTCGGCCGCCGTAGCCGCTGCCGCTGGCACTGCGCTGGGCGCCTGCCACGTGGCAGGCCACGGGCTCCCGGGCTTCGCCGCAGCCGCTGCCCTCGCCGTGATCGTGTTCGTGGCCGACCGGTGGTTCTGCTCGCTGCGGCCGTTCACCCGCTGGCTGCGTCCCCGGCGCGGCTGGCGGGTGCGCGCGGCCCGGCTGCGTGATGACGTGCTGACCACGATCCGCGGCACTTGGGGCACGCCGTGACCGCCCGCCCAGGACTCCAGTGGAGCGACGGCGCAGCCGGGCCGGTTCTGAAGGCGGACGGCGACTGGCGCTCCCGCTCGGCCTGCCGTGTCACCACCGCTGCCGCGTTCTTCCCCGCGGCAGGCGCTGGTGCCGCGGCGGCCGTGCGGAAAGCCAAGGGAATCGGCGCCGGCTGCCCGGTTCTGAGCGAATGCAGGGACTTCGCGCTGGCGCACCCCGGCTTGCAGCGATCGGCGTGTGGGGTGGCCTGACCGCGAACGAGCGGCGGCGGCTGCAAGCCGAGGCCCAAGCGGGCGCCTCGCGCTACGCCCGCCCGGTCCCGTCGTTTCGCTGGAGCAGCGCCGCGCAGAGGCCCGCGCCCGGCTGGAAGCAGGCGAGAAGCGCTGTGCGGGTGAGTGTGGCCAGGTGAAGCCGCTGGACGACTTCTCGTGCCACCGTACGTCGCTCGACGGCCGCCAGTCTGTGTGCAAGGACTGCCAGCGCCGGGCCGAAGCTCGCCGCCGCGGGGAGCCCGCGGGGAAACGGCCGGTGGCCGCATGAGCTATCCCCGCCGTACTCACCTGGCCGATCGTCTTCGCCACCTGGGCCGTAGTTTTCGGCGTGGTCTGGGTGAGGATACGGCGGCGCAAGCCGCAGCCGGGCCAGCCGCCCGTCACTCCGGTCCCGCCCTCCCGTCGTGCACGAGATCACCGACCTGCCCGCGTTCGACTCCATCTACCAGATCGAGCCCCGCACCAGACGCAGAGGGAGGTGAAAGCACATGACCCGTTTCGCCCGCCTCGTGCGAGGTGTCCCCTGGTCGGTGGCCGCGTTCATCGCTGGCTGCCTGTTCATGGAGCCCTCGTTCGCACAGACGCCGGTCAAGCAGCGGGCCTGGGAGTTCGTGGCCCTGTTCGCCGCCGCGCTGATCGCGTGGTGCGTGATCGCCGCCATGACCCGCGGCCCCAGGCAGAACGACCAGCAGCGCACTTGGCCTGGCTACCTCAGCCGTGCCCGCGCCGGAAGGACTAACCCGTCATGCCACCGCGCACCCGAAACCCGGACACCCCGGCCGCGCTTGCCCGTGCAATGCGCAACGGCGAGGACGCCTACCTGACGGGGATCGGCCACCGCATGAAGTGGACCCGGGGGCACGGTGTCCGGCACCTCAAGGGTCAGCCCGGCTGGAAGGGACACTGTAGTTCTGCGGCGGCATCTGCCGCGTGGCGTACCTCGGGAACGGGGTTGGCCACACGTCCTTTGAGGGCGCGATGGCCAAGAAGTTCCTGACCGGCCCCAAGCGCTGCACGAGGGGGCGCTGACCAATGACAGGAAAACGCTACTCCGTCCACCCCGGGAACCCCGCCGCTGGCCGGTTTACGACAGCCAGGCCGGACGTTCTGCGAGATCGTCCCGTCGCCGCTGGGCAAAGCTTCCGCCAGGGAGCTGAACCGCGCCGGGTCCAGGATGACGAGGCGCTGACCATGGCCACCTCCGCTACCGCCCGCCACGCCGCTACTCCCGGTACTACCGGGGTGGCAGCCTGACGCCTGCCCAGAAAGCTGGGCTGGTGCTCGGCGGTGCGGTAGTGGCCGCGGGGCTGATGGGCCACGCCGCCGCCCACGCCGGCACCCACCACCACGGGGGCGGGTCGCCGGCGGGGGCAGGTGTGGTGGCGCAGGCGATCAGCTTCGCGCGGCACCAACTCGGCTGCCCGTACGTGTGGGGCGGCAACGGGCCGTGCAGCTCAGGCTTCGACTGCTCGGGTCTCGTCCGGGCAGCGTACGGGCTGCCCTGGAGCCTGCGGACCAGCGAGGAACAGTTCGCCGGCCTGCCGCACGTAGCCAGCCCTCAGCGCGGGGACCTCGTGTTCTTCGCCGGGTCGGACGGCACTGTGACCAGCCCTGGCCACGTCGCCCTGGTCCTCAACCCCGCCAGGCACACCATGATCGAGGCTTACGCCACGGGGTTCCCGATCCGGATCTCCACCTACGGGCTGCCGTCCTCGGCACCAGGTGACACGAACCCTGTCGGCTTCGCACGCCCGGGAGGTGCGTGATGCACGTCGTGCTATCGGTGCTCTTTATCGGCGGAATCGCCGTCAGCCTGTACGTGGCCGTGCTGGCGTGGCGGCCAAACCACCGCAAGATCGACCGGCTTGAGTGCCGGCTGGGCATACGCCCGTCCTATGACCTGAGCCGGTGTCGGCGCGGAAGGCGGCGGTGATGGCCACCCGCACCGCTGCCCGCGCGGCTAGCGCAACGATGAGGTACCGGCTGCTGCTCACCGTAGCTACGTCCGTGGCTGCCGCCGACGCGCTCACCAAGGCCATCGCCGCGGCACTGTTCCGCTCGGCGTTCGTGAGCCTGCCTGGTGGCTGGCACCTCTTTGTGGTGCACAACAACGGTGTCACCGGCGGCTTCGGCGCGGGGACGGTGGCCCCCGATGTCGTCGCTGTCCTCGCCGCCGTGGAGATCGTGGTCCTGCTCATCCTCAACCGGCACGAGCGCAGCCGGCCGCGGCCGGTGGCACTTGGCCTGATCCTCGGCGCTTACGCCGGCAACATCGGCGAGAGCCGCCTCACCGGCTACGTCGTGGACTGGATCCACCCGCCGCACCTCCCGATCGCTTTCGACCTGGCGGACGTGGCCCTCGTCTGCGGCCAGGTGCTGATGCTTGCGCTGGTGGCGCACGCAGGCAGGTCCCGCGCGCGGGTGGCGGTGGCGCACTGATGGCCCGGCGCACGTTCGTCTCCAACGGCATCACCTACTCCGACTGCGAGCCGGGCTGGCTCAAGGCCCACAAGGACGACTGGGACATCAAGCTGACGCCGCCGGGGCCACCGGATGCGCTGGCGGAAGACCAGCGGGTACAGGTACGGGGGCCGATGCACGCGCTGTGACGGCATGATCATGGTGCGGCACCTGGCGCGCTCGCGGGCCGGCAGCGACATCCGCGACCGCCCTGTGAAGGCGGGATCCGCCGCCTGTTCGGGCGGGGGGCGATGATGGCCGCCTACCGCTACTACCGCCCCCGCTACCGCCGCTGGCACTCCGGCGGCACCGTGCCCAAGCCAGTGCTCATCGGCGGGGCCGTGGCAGTCCTGATCGCCGCTGGGGGCGCGCCCACCACCTCGGCCATCACCACCACCGCCACTCCGCGACCTCGGCCAGCGCGCCGGGGTCCACGACTCCCGGCACCAACGGGCAGCTGGGCGACTCCATGGCCTCCGGCCCCCCTGGAACTGGCCAGCCTCGCAGGTGTCCTGCCTGAACTGGCTGTGGACCCGCGAGTCCGGCTGGTCCACGAGCGCGCTGAACCCGTCGTCGGATGCGACCGGCATCCCCAGCTGCTCCCCTCCGCCCACGCGATCCCGGCGGGGTGGGGCAAGGCCGCCATCCAGATCCGGTGGGGGCTGGACTACATCGCCGCGACCTACATCACCCCGTGCTCAGCGTGGGCACACGAAACCTCGGATGGCTGGTACTGACCCATGAACTGGCTCATCGTCCTACTGATCCCCATCGCCGCAGGCGTGTTCATCTGGTGGCTGTACCGCCGCCACAGCGGCAGCAGCGCCCCGGCTGAGCGGACGTGGCAGGAGGCCGTCATGGCCGCGGTGGGTGCCATGTGGCGGTGGCTCCGCAGGCTGTGGCACCAGCTGCTCGACTGGCGGGACCGCCGCAAGGGCGACCCGGGTGCCACCGCCCCGCCGCGCCCCGCCGCGGCGCCCTGCGCCCGGCTCCCCGCCGTCCCGCTGGCCCCGCGCGCCCGGCCCCTGCGGATGGCGGTGCCCCCGTCTACCTCGACGTGACCCCGGCCGAGATCCCGCCCGCCTACGGCCCGCTGCTGTCCTTCATCTCCGGCTTCGAGGCGGCCGAGGACGCCGACCTGATGACGTTCACCCGAGGGATGGCCGCCGGGGACCTGGCCACCGCCGACGCCCTGCACGCCCAGCTCGAGCACTGCCTCGCCGGGATCGGCCTGGACCCGGTGAGCATCCAGGGCCTGGCTGACTACGCCGAGCAGAGGGCCGAGCACGCCCAGGGGGCCATGCAGATCTGGCAGCGGTTCGCCATGGTCTACCGGGAGATCCAGGAGTTCGTCGCCAGCGGCGGCGTGATGCCGAAGGACGGCCGGTTCTTCACAGGGGAAGCGTGACCGGCGGTACCGGGACTGACGGGAGAGAGGCATCACGATGGCCGAGCCCATCTGCTTGGGGTGCGGTGGCAGGCATCGCGGCGACTGCCCCGCGCCAGCCCGAGCCCTCAAGCGCGCCAAGCGCGAGGAAAGGGCCCGGCGCAAGCGCCTCGCGCGACAACGCCGCAAGCGGTAGCGACTAGGAAGGGATAGGCGAGATGGCAGCGAAGGACGCGATCCTGAACGTGGTGCGCCCACGTAACACGCTGGGCGCGTCTGCTGCCGTCTATGTGGCTGCGGAGATCCTTCACGTTGAGCACGCCGGGCCCGGTAGACGTCGGCCTGTTCTCGGCCGCCGTCACCGCGGTGACCGGCTGGAAGGCCGGCGGAAAGGCCGCCGCCGGGGTGGGTGTGGCGGGAGGCTGGCTGACCATGGCCAGCGCGGCCGGGCCGTGGGCCGGGTCGTGGCACCCGCTGACCATCCTGTGGGGTGCCGCGCGGTGCCACGCTGATCACCCTGAACATGCACAGCGCCGTGAAGAAGGCGCGGGCGTGGCGCGCGGCCAAGGCCGACTGGCTGAGCAACGCCCCCCGCTACGGGCTGTTCGGCTCCCACCTGCTCCACCACGAGTTCACCCGCCTCGGTGAGCGGCTGCGGGTGGACGTCACCGAGACCGGGAAGCTCGCCTCGTCGCTGGCCGGGAGCAGCCTGGCCGAGCAGATCGCCCAGGTCCGCAAGCTCTCCCGCACCCGGGTCCGGGTGACCGCGGCGCCGGTCGCCGGCCAGATCGACATCTCGATCCGCACCATCGACCCGTGGAAGCGCGCCATCCCTCACCCGCTGCTGGCCAGCGACCCGGAGATCACGCTGGCGATGCGAGCGACCATCCGCAAGCCGCTGGAGGTCGGCCAGGACCCGGAGACCGGCAAGCCGCTGACCCTGACCGTGTGGGACAGCCACGGCGGCCGGAACATCTTCATCATTGGCAAGAAGGACGCCGGGAAAACGACGCTTCTCAGCTGCATCCGCGAGCGGCTGAGCGCCTGTAACGACGCGCTCGTGCTCGGGATCAACCTGTCGAAAGCGATCGAGGATCTTGAGTGGGCCCCGGCCTGCCACCTGACGGCGATCGGGCCGGGGCAGGCAAAGAAGGCGCTGGCCATCCTCCAGCTGGTGCGGCGGATCATTGACGAGAGCGGCGCCATCCCCCGCGACGACAAGGTCATCCAGCCGCGGCCAGATACGGATGACGAACCCGGCTGGCCCGCGGTGGTGCTGGTCATTGACGAGATCGACGCGCTCATCGACCTGCTCGGCGCCCGCGCGAAGGCCCTGCTGCGCTACATCACGAGCAAGGACCGGTCGGAGTCGGTGTGCCTGATCGCCGCCGGCCAGCGGGGCACCGCCGACTGGATGGGCGGCAGCGACGTCCGCGCGAACCTGGACGTGGTGTGCGCGGGCCGGGTCCGCCGGCAGGGCGAGATCAACCACGCGGTCGGCACGATGGGCCCGCTCATCCCGGACATGGCGAGCTACGGCGAGGGCCACGCCGGCGTGTGGGCGATAGTCGAGGACAGCGGCGAGTACGACCTTGGCCGCACGTTCGACCTGTCCGAGCTGCCCGACATCCGGCAGATCGCCTGGGAGCGCCGGGCCCCGGCCAGGGAACTCAATTCCGTCCTTTCCGACCGGATTGGTGACCTTTACACAGCGCTGCGCTCCATGCGCTGTCCGAGTACCACAGCGACCGCATCGCCGATGCGGTCATTGCCACCCTCGGTGACCCCTCCCCTGACCCGGACGCCGGGGGTGGTGAGTCCGCGGAGTCCACGCCCGCCGCGACCGCCACCATGACGATCGACCCGGCCAGCCCCGACCCGGGCAGTGCGCTGGACCGGGAACTGGAGCAGATGGTGACACCGGAGATGAGGGACCAACTCGCCGGGATCGACCGGAAACTGGGCGAGGCGCGCAAGATCCTCAACGAGACCCCCGTGCCCGATATGTCCGATATCTCCCCCGAGCAGTGGGACGCCTTCCATGAGACCCGGTGGGCCCAGGCCACCATGAAAACGGAGATCTCCGCAGGCCAGCGGACCCGGCTGGCGGAGCTGCTGGCGGAGGGCACGACGATCAAGGCCGTCGCTGAGGATCTTGGCGTGAAGCCGACCGTGGCCCGCTGCATGCTCTGGCGGCTGCGGCTGGAAGGCACCGCACACCGCACCGGGAAGGGCCGTGGCCAGCGCTGGCGGCCCGGTCCCGAGCAGGCGGACAGTGATGACAATGAGTGACGACGCGCGTAACGCGTGCACAACCTGCATAACGCGTGCATCTGTCTTCCGTAGGGCGCGGGGGAGTGCGGTTTCACGCATTCTTGCACGCGTTCCCTGCACGGGTTCTTTCCTCACCCTCCGTGACCACCGGGGGCCGTCGTGAACTGGACGGAGCGGGCTGGGGAGCTCGCTGCCGACGTGCGACCGAGACCGGTGCGGGCATCGCCACCGTCCATGCCGCCTGCTGGCGGGCCCGCGTGGACCCGGACGTCAGCGCCGGCCTGGCCGGGGCCGCTGTGGCTCTCGGGGCGCCCACCACCTCGCTCTACAGCGCGAAACGTCCCATGCCTGACGACCGGTCCCTGGTCACCGCCGCCGAGGACCACGAGATGACCGCGGCGGAACAGGCCCACGAGGCCGCACGCCAGCACGCCGCGTGCAGCCGGGCCCTGGACCGGGCCTACCAGGCCCACCGCGACGCTATGGCCCTGCTGCGCGCGGCCGAGGCAGGCGAGGCGAACGTCCAGGTCCACCCCCTGCGGGCGCACATCC
>CAVQPP010000234.1:0-3017 GCA_963714445.1 uncultured Actinomycetota bacterium | reverse complement strand
GGGCGGCCTGACCGCCAGCGAGCGGCGGCGGCTGGCGAAGCCGAAGCCCAAGCGCGCCCCCTCGCGTAAGCGGCCGCCCGGTCCCGTCGTTTCGCTGGAGCAGCGCCGGGCAGAGGCCCGCGCCCGGCTGGAAGCGGGCGAGAAGCGCTGTGCGGGTGAGTGTGGCCAGGTGAAGCCGCTGGACGACTTCTCGTGCCACCGTACGTCGCTCGACGGCCGCCAGTCTGGGTGCAAGGACTGCCAGCGCCGGGCCGAAGCGCGCCGCCGCGGCGAGCCTGCGGGGAAACGGCCGGTGGCCGCATGAGCTACCCCGCCGTACTCACCTGGCCGATCGCCTTCGCCACGCTGGCCGTGGCCGTCCGCCGTGACTGCTGGCGGTCGCACGCGGCGGCGCAAGCGCAGCAGGACGGCCGCCGCCCGTCCAGGCCCGGATGTCCCGGCCGCCCGCTCTGCATGGCGAGGCCGTCAGCGACCGGCCCGCGTTCGACTCCATCTACCAGATCAGCCCTTCCGAGCATGAGGGAGGTGAGAACAACTCATGAAATTCGCAATCAGCCTCCTTGTCACCGCCATAGCCGGTGTTGCCACGGGCCTGGTGCTCGGGCAGTCGGCGGTGTTCCTGCACGGCACTGAGCACCACCAGGTGGTCGATTTCAGTGGCGCTGTCGTGCTGGCGGGTGCCGCTGGCTGCGTCGTGCTGGCCGTCCTCGGTGCCATCTTCCGGTCGCAGCCTCAGCAGCAACAGCAGGGCCAGTCCTACGGCCAGCAAACCCCGCGTCGCCGTTTCGCAGGAAGGAGCTAGATTCCCGTGCCCGGCTACGACGTCCCCCGCCGCTGCGTGCGGCACTACGGGCGCAGTACGCTCCCGTTCCCGGCGAAGGCCGCACTGGTCATCGCCGGGGCGGCCGTGGTGGCCGGGGCCGGACAGGCGGCGCACCACCATCACCACGGGGGCGGTGGTCGCCGGCACTGACGGGCGCAGTGGCGCAGGCGATCAGCTACGCCCGCCACCGGACTCGGCCTGCCCGTACGTGCTGGGGCGGCGACCGGGCCGTGCAGCTCAGGCTACGACTGCTCGGGCCTAACGTCCGGGCAGCGTACGGGCTGCCCTGGAGCCTGCGGACCAGCGAGGAACAGTTCGCCTGCCTGCCGCACGTAGCCAGCCCTCAGCGCGGGGACCTCGTGTTCTTCGCCGGGTCGGACGGCACTGTGACCAGCCCTGGCCACGTCGCCCTGGTCCTCAACCCCGCCAGGCACACCATGATCGAGGCTTACGCCACGGGGTTCCCGATCCGGATCTCCACCTACGGGCTGCCGTCCTCGGCACCAGGTGACACGAACCCTGTCGGCTTCGCACGCCCGGGAGGTGCGTGATGCACGTCGTGCTATCGGTGCTCTTTATCGGCGGAATCGCCGTCAGCCTGTACGTGGCCGTGCTGGCGTGGCGGCCAAACCACCGCAAGATCGACCGGCTTGAGCGCCGGCTGGGCATGCGCCCGTCCTATGACCTGAGCCGGCGTCGGCGCGGAAGGCGGCGGTGATGGCCACCCGCACCGCTGCCCGCGCGGCTAGCGCAACGATGAGGTACCGGCTGCTGCTAGGCGTGGCCACGTCCGCTGGCTGCCGCCGACGCGCTCACCAAGGCCATCGCCGTGGCGCTGTTCCGCTCGACGTTCGCGAGCCTGCCCGGTGGCTGGCACCTCTTTGTGGTGCACAACAACGGCGTCACCGGCGGCTTCGGCGCGGGGACGGTGGCCCCCGATGTTGTCGCCGTCCTTGGGGCCGTGGAGATTGTGGTCCTGCTGATCCTCAACCGGCACGAGTCCAGCCTGGGCGCGGGCAGTGGGACTTGGCCTCATCCTCGGCGTTACGCCGGCAAATAGGCGAGAGCCGCCTACTGGCCACGTTGTGGACTGGATCTGGCCGCCGCACCTCCCCATCGCCTTTGACCTGGCTGACGTGGCCCTCGTCTGCGGCCAGGTGCTCATGCTCGCGCTCCTGGCTGCACGCAGGCAGGTTCCGTACGCGGGTGGCGGTGGCGCACTGATGGCCCGGCGCACGTTCGTCTCCAACGGCATCACCTACTCCGACTGCGAGCCGGGCTGGCTCAAGGCCCACAAGGACGACTGGGACATCAAGCTGACCCGCCGTGGCCACAAGATGCGCTGGCGGAAAACCGGCCGGGACAGCTACGGGGGCCGCTGCGCGCAGTGCGGCGCACGTATGCTGCGGCCCCTGGGGCATTCGTCGGGCTGGATCGACATCCGCAACCGCCGCTGCGGCAAGGCGGGGATCTTCCGCCTGATCATGGGCGGTGGCTGATGGCCGCCATCTACCGCTACCGCCGCACCTACCTCCGCCGCGGGCACTCCGGCGGCACCGTGCCCAAGCCGGCGCTCGCCGCCGGGGTCGTGGCTGTCCTGATCGCCGCAAGCGGCGCGCAGCACCTCGGCCATCACCACCACCCGGCCGCACCAATCCAGGCCGCCGGGGGCTACGCCCCGCAGGCATGGGCACCGGCCTTCCTCGCTGACGCCAGCCTGCCGCGCACGCCCTGCGACGTGGCCGCCGTCATCGCCTGGATCGGCGCCGAGGGCAGCAACCCGCGCTGGCACAACCCGCTCGACTCGACCATGCCGGAGCCGGGCTCCTACGCCATCAACTCCGACGGCGTGCAGTCCTACACCTCGTGGCGGCAGGGCCTCAAGGCCACCGTCATCACGATCCACAACGGTTACTACCCGGGCATCCTCGCCGCTTTCCAGGCCGGGAACAGCGCCCAGGCCGTCGCCGCCGCCGTCGCCTCGTCCCCATGGGGAACGGGCTCCTTCACCCCTGCGAGCTGCTGACATGCCCTGGAACGTGAACCCCTTCCCCTGCTGATCGTGGCCGTGTTCGGTGGCTGGCTGCTGTGGATGCGCCTGGCGCTACGCCTCGGGCAGTTAACCCCCGGCCGTCCGGGTTCCGCAGCAACCTACTTGTCGGGTCGGCCAACTCCCTCGGCTGGCTGCGCAAGC
>CAVQPP010000233.1:0-18604 GCA_963714445.1 uncultured Actinomycetota bacterium | reverse complement strand
TAGCGCTGCGAGACCGGATTCGTCGGCGCGTTGTAGAAGAAGGTGGCCGACAGGCGCACGCCGACGACCGCGACCACCGCGGCGGTCGTGCCGGCGACGAGCGCGCGGACCAGCGCCGGGTCAGCGGCGCTGTGTTAATCGCGCTGGGTCGGATCCAGGTATGGACGAGCTCATCGCAGCGAGCGTACTCGGGCTGTCGAGCGTTTCCGCTAATCTCCCCAATACGTAGGGCCACGAGGGAGTGCGGGGCGCAGTCATGACTACGGGACCAGAGGCCGGATATTACGCAGATCCGTCGATACCGGGCTACATTCGCTATTGGGACGGGACGCAGTGGGTCGAGGGCACGAGCCGTCCCGCTCCGGATGAGCTCCTTCAGCAGCAGGTACCGGAGCAACTAGCCGTTGAGCAGCCCGTAGAGGTCAGCCAGAGTACCGCGCCCGCCGCTTCGGAGCCCAAGAGCGCGGTAGCCACGATGGTCGTGCCCTCGGCCTTCGGAACCCGAGCCGCGTACGGTTCCGGCTGGGCCTCGGGCAGCGGCTCACCGTTCGACGCCATACCTGGCTTGTATCGGGGCGTCGACGCGGACGAGGACGCGGCAGCCGAACCTGAAGCTCGCGTCGTCGAGCTGGCCTCGGCGGGATCCCGGATACTGGCGCGCATCATCGACACCGGCATCGCGGTCGTGCTCAGCGCCCCGGCGACGGTCACGCTCGTGCTGCTCGGGCATCGGCACGACCACGCGTACGTCAAGCAGCTTCAGCTGCACGCCAAGACGACGTACCGCACGCTCGGCATGGACGCCACCGGGATCGCGCTGTGGGCAGCCGCGGTCGCCGTGGTGATACTCGTCGCCATCGCGTTCGAGGCCTACCGGTTACCGCGCACGGGTCAGACGACCGGCCGTCGCGTAGTCGGCGTGCAGGTGGTCACCGTGGAGGCGGCCGACGACGTGTCCAGTGGGGCGGCCTCGGCGCGTGCGTTCCTGTTCTGGCTGCTCGCGATCATTCCGGTGATCGACGTGCTGGCGCTCGGCGGCGTGCTGTGGGGACGGCCGTACCGGCAAGGGCTGCACGAGAAACTGAGCGGGACGTTGAGTATCCGCGCCTAGCTGTGCCTAACCGCTTACGCGCGACCACCTAGCTGTACTGACGTTCCTTCGGCAGCAGGTCCAGGTCGCTGAGCGAATCCACCACCGGCGCCACCCTCGGCACTGCGAAGCCGTCCAGCAGGCTTCTGATTCGGCGCGCGGTCTCGTCGTCGAGGTCGCATACCGCGTCGACCACGTCCACCTGGTCCGTACGCGCGAGCTGCGCGCCGATTCCGGCGCTGTCCTCGCCGCGCAACGCGGCGGCGGTGGCGAGCAGGACGTTGAGGATTCCGGGCAGCTCGCCGCCCCACGGATCGGTGACCGCGCGCCAGTCGCCCCGAGCCCACGAGAAGGAGCACCGCTCGCCGACCGCCGCGCGGATCGCGTCGACCAGCGCCGGGGCATCCGGCGAGTCGATGCCGCACACGGCGAATCGCACGGAACGGCCCCGCGCGACGATGAGGCTCAGCGCGTCCCGCCAGCCCGATTCCAGCGCCAGGCCGATAGTTACCGAAACCGTGCGCGGGAGGTCGGTCAAGCGGGCTAGGCTACGATGCACCGACTCGACGCAGTGGCGGTCCCGCTCGTGCGCGATGTCGATTCCGATCGCCGGCCACACCGCTGACGCAGCGCGGTATCCGGCAAGGGCCTTGGACGCCGGGCCGTGAATCAGGACCGGTAATTCTTGTTGACCCGCTAGCTCCGCGATCGGGGCGCTTTCCCAGCGCTGAGCGTCGACCGCCTGGCGGCCCACCGCGGACGGAACTTCGGCCCGAATCGCGCCGTTCGCGACTCGCGCACCGCCACTCTTCCCGCCTGGCCTGCGCACTAGCGAGAAGTCGTCTAGCAATGCGTTGAGTAAGAACATCGGTACTGCCCGTGACATGTCGGTCACGGTAGCGCCGCCCCCGCTTGCCGACAATGCGTGCGATGTTAATTCGCCGCGTCGCTCCACCACATAAACGCACACCCGCCGCCGCGCGGCACGTCGGCACTTCTGCCGCACATGGACACGTCTCAAGTGTCCACATAGTGGAATTCACTGCGAGGGCCAACCGGGTGGCGACACGCTGGTACGGTCAATAGGGAGGGACCGTGAATATTAAGCGAGGGACCGGCCCCGCGCTCCGGCCGGGAGCCGAGGGCACCATCGTGGCCGAGGGCTTGACCAAGGTCTTCCACACCACCGCACGCAGGACCGGCCGCCTATCCGCCGTCAGGACCCTGATCAATCCCGCCAAGGTCGCGAAGGTCGCCGTCGACGAGGTCAGCTTCCGGGTCGAGCCCGGCGAGCTGGTCGCCTTTCTCGGCCCCAACGGCGCCGGCAAGTCCACCACCATCAAGATGCTGACCGGCATCCTGACCCCGACGGCCGGCCGGGTCGAGGTCAACGGCCTGGTCCCGTACCGGGAGCGGATCGCGAACGCGCGGCGGGTCGGCGCGGTCTTCGGCCAGCGCTCACAGCTGTGGTGGGACCTGCCGGCCCGCGACTCGCTCAACGTGCTGGCCGACATCCACGGCGTGCCGCCGCACGTGCTGCGCGAGCGGATCGCCGCCTTCGACCGGATCCTGGAGCTCTCGGCGTTCTGGGAGACCCGCGCCCGGCAACTCTCGCTCGGCCAGCGCGTTCGCTGCGACCTGGCCGCCGCGCTGATCCACGATCCAGCGGTGCTGTACCTCGACGAGCCCACGATCGGCATGGACGTCGTGGTCAAGGAACAGGTGCGCGAGTTCCTGCGCGATCAGGTCGAGCATCGCGGGCGCACCGTCGTGCTCACGACGCACGACATGACAGAGGTCGAACGTCTGGCCGAGCGCGTCATCCTGATCAACGGCGGCCGGATCGTCTTCGACGGCGACATCGACGGCCTGCGACGTACGCACGCTGACGCGTTGGACGACGCGGCAGACCTCGAAGAGGTCATGCGCCGCGCCTTCGGCAACCGGACCAAGCTCGACGCGTTCGGTGCGCCTGTAGTGGATGTCGCCGCAGTAGATGTGGCTGTGCAGCCGTGACGATGGCGACGGGGAGGATGACGGCACCCGCGACGAGCGGCTCTCTCGCACGCCAGTCGGGTCGCGCCTGGCGCGCTGCGCGCATCACCATGCTCAGCGAGTTCTACGAGCGCGGACGCCTCGTCGGGTCGCTATTCATGCTCGCCGCGCGAGCCGCACTGACTTACTGGCTCTGGCGCGCCCTATACGCATCGACGACGACCAGCGCCGGGCTGAACGTCCACCAGGCGACGACGTACGCGATGCTCGGCGTGTTCTACATCGCCTTCCGCACGGTCAACCGCTGGGCCGCGCGCGACATGATGGTCCAGCACATGCTTGAGGGCACCATCGCCTACTGGTTCCTGCGGCCGGTCAGCCCGCGACGTTATTACTGCATCAGGGCGTGCGGCGACCTCGCGTACGGCGCGTGTTCAGCGGCGATCGCGTACGGCGTCTGCTTGGCGGGTGGGTTCATCGAGCCGCCGGTGAGCGCGCGGGCGGGCTGGGCGACTCTGGCGTCGCTGGCGCTCGGACTGGTGATCCTCTACTACCTCAAGCTGCTCATCGACCTGGCCTGCTTCTGGACCGTGGTGAACTTCCAGCTGGTGTTGATGTACGAGATCGTGCAGAACGTGCTGGCCGGCGCGCTGGTCCCGCTGTGGTTCTTCCCCGCCTGGTTCGCATCCTTCGACCGGCTGCTGCCGTTCCAGGGCACGCTCAACGTCCCGCTCTCGCTCTACATCGGGCGCACGCCGGTCAGTCAGCTGTGGAACGACCTGGCCGTGCAGGCGGGATGGATCGTCGGCCTCGCGTTACTCACCACGCTGATCTGGCAACGCGCGGCTGCCCGCGTAACGGTCCTGGGGGGCTGACGCGTGTTCGAGCAAATGGGGCTCTACTACCGAATCAACAAGCTGAATCTCAAGGCGCAGGCGGCGTATCGCGGCGAGTTCATCCTCGGGCTGCTCTTCGGTCTGGTGTGGCAGGGCTCGATGGTGCTGTTCGCCGGCGTGCTGCTGCTCCGATTCCCGGGCCTCGGCGGCTGGAAGCAGGGCGACGTGCTGCTGATCGCCTCGATGCGACTGGTCTCGCACAGCATCTACATCGCGCTGTTCAGCAACATCGCGAACCTGTCGATGTTCATCCAGGAGGGCAGGATGGACGGCTGGCTGCTGCGGCCGATGCGCGTGTTCCGGCAGGTGCTGCTGACGCAGTTCCGGGTCAACTCGTTCGGCGACATGCTGGCCGGCGCGGGCATCTTCGTGCTCGCGGTCTTCAAGCTGCACATCGCCTGGACGCCGGCCACAGTGCTCTACATTCTGGCCGGGATCATCGGCGGCACGATGGTCGAGGCGGCGATTCAGACGCTGCTGGCGATCGCCGCGCTGCGCTTCACCGGCATGTTCACCTGGACCAGCTGGATCGACCAGATGATCTCGACCTTCGGCAACTATCCGCTGAACGTGCTGCCGAGCCCGGTCATGGACGCGCTGACGTTCGTCTTCCCGGTGGCATTCATCGCGTACCTACCGGCGGCCGTCGTTACCGGTCATACGGCGAGTACAGGCATCCCGGTGTGGATAGCAGCGGCCTCACCTGCCATCGGGGTTGCGTTCTTCTTTGCCGCGAAGGCCATCTGGTATCGCTCACTGAGGTACTACGAATCGGTTGGAGGCTAACCGCCCGATGGACGCTGACCTGTTCCCGCCCACGCTCCCCGTCGTCGCAACGGTCAGCGGGAACGAGGGCGGTCCGGAATGGCTCGCGCAGCTCCCGGCACTCGTCGCCGAGTTGCGGGACCGCTGGTCGCTGCGGCTCGAGGCGCCGATTCACGGCGGAAGCTGCTCGTGGGTCGCGCCTGCGCGGCTGCCGGCTGGCGAGTCGGCGATCCTCAAGGTCACCTGGCCGCATCGCGAAGCGGTCGGCGAAGCCGAGGGCCTTCGGCTGTGGGGCGGATGCGGCGCCGTGCGCGTGCTACGTGCGGACCCGGAGCACTACGCAGTACTGATCGAACGCTGCGAACCAGGTGACCACTTAGGCGACGCCGAACACCTCGATGCAAACGAGCGCCTACTTATCGGCGCGCAGTTGCTGAGTGAGCTGTGGTCGGTGACGCCGCCCGAGGACTGCACCCTCGAACGCGTCGCCGCGCTGACAGCCGATTGGGCCGACACGGCCGAGGAGCGGATGGCGCGGCTGCGGCCCGACTTCGATCCCGGGTTGGTGGCGACCGCGGTCCGGCTGCTGCGCGAACTGCCCGGATCGGCGACGCGCGACGTGATCGTGCACGGGGACTTCAATCCCGGCAACGTGCTCAGCGCCAAGCGGCGTCCGTGGCTCGCGATCGACGCGAAGCCGATGATCGGTGATCCGGGTTACGACCCTTGGCCGCTGGTCTCGCAGATCGACGATCCGTTCACCTATCCCGATCCGCGCCGCGTCCTCGCCGAGCGCTTCGCGTTAGTCAGCGACGTGCTCGGTGAGGACGTGTGGCGCTTGTACGCGTGGGCGTTCGCGCGTGAGGCGGAGTCGGCGTTGTGGGCTGTCGACCACGCGGACTCGCCGATCGCGCACGGATCGATGCAGAAGGCGTGCGTGTTCGCGCAGCTTGCCGAGCTCTGAATCCGTCAGCTTCCTGCTACGGATGCGACGGTCGCGACTCCGGAGTCCTCGAAGTCCGCGAGAGCCTTGGCCAGCGTCTCGGGCGCGACGGCGGCCGTCTGTCCAGCAGCACCCTTGCCGCAAAGCCTTCGCGTACCGCGTCCAACGCCGTCGCGCGCACGCAGTGGTCGGTCGCGAGGCCGACGACGTCCACGTTCGTAATGTCGTGCTGCCGCAGCCAGTCGGCCAGCGGCGTTCCGTCAGGCGTCGCGCCTTGGAAGCCGGAGTAGGCCGCCGCGTGCTCACCCTTACGGAACTCGGCGTCGAACGGAAGCTGCGCGACAGCCGGGTGGAAGGCCGCGCCGTCCGTCCCGACGACGCAGTGCACCGGCCAGGTGTTGACGTAGTCCGGACCGTCCGGCGGTGTGCCGAAGTGGCTGCCCGGGTCGACGTGGTAGTCACGCGTGGCCACCGTGTACTGCGCGCCGCCGGAGCCGTCCGCGACGTAACGCGCGATCTCCCCGGCTACCGCGACACCTCCGGTGACCGGCAGCGAGCCGCCTTCGCAGAAGTCGTTCTGCACGTCCACGACGATCAATGCCCTGCTCATCGCGATTTACCTCTCCAGCCCTCAAAGCCTCATGCGGTCTCGTAGGCGGTGTTCTCGTAAACAGTAGGGATCACCGCGTCACCGCGCGAGAGTTGCGTCGCGGAGATCGGCAGTTCGGCAAGCGAGCGGCGCAGCGACTCGCGTGCCTGATCCAGCGACTGCTGGTCAGACGGCTGCTTCTCGACCAGCTCGCCGTCCACCATCAGCGTCCTGAGCAGATTCCTGCCGCGATCGGCGAGGTCGGCCGGCGGCTTGCCGATACCGATGACTTCGGCCGTCGCTACGCCATCCGAGTCGATCCGCCGATAGGCGTATTTTTGCCCGCCCCGGCTGGGCTTTTCGGGCGACCGCTTCTCGACCGACACCATCGGCGCGTCCGGCTCCGCCGAGCCCACGCGCGCGACCAGCTTGTAGACCATCGATGCGGTAGGCGCGCCGCTGCCGGTAACCAGCTGCGTGCCGACGCCGTACGCGTCGACCGGCGCGACTGCGAGCGCCGCGATGGCGTACTCGTCCAGGTCGCTGGTGACCACGATCCTCGTGCCACGCGCACCGAGTTCATCGAGCTGCTTACGCACCCGATGCGCCATCCAGAGCAAGTCACCCGAGTCGAGCCGGACCGCGCCGAGATCCGTGCCAGCCACCTCGACCGCGACGCGCACCGCCTCGGCGACGTCGTACGTGTCGACGAGCAGCGTGGTGCCCTTGCCGAGCGTGGCCACCTGCGTCTGGAACGCTTCGCGCTCCGAGTCGTGCAAGAGAGTGAACGCGTGCGCGCTCGTCCCCACAGTCGGCACGCCGTAACGGAATCCCGCTTCCAGGTTCGAAGTCGAGGCGAAGCCGGCGATGTAGGCCGCTCGTGCGGCGGCCACCGCAGCCTGCTCGTGCGTACGCCGCGAGCCCATCTCGATGCACGGACGACCTGCCGCCGCCGAGGTCATTCGGGAAGCCGCGGAGGCGATCGCGGAGTCGTGGTTGAGCACCGAAAGGATCAGCGTCTCCAGCAGCACGCCCTCGGCGAAGCTCGCCTCCACCTCGAAAATCGGCGACTGCGGGAAGTAGCACTCACCCTCGGCGTATCCGCGGATCGTGCCCCGGAAGCGGTAATCCGCCAGCCAATCGATCGTCGCCTGGTCCACCACACCGGTGCGCTCGAGGAAGGCGAGCTGCCGCTCCTCGAAACGGAACGCCGCGATCGCCTCGAGTAAGCGGCCGGTCCCGGCCGTTACGCCGTAGCGCCGGCCGTCCGGCAGCTTGCGCGCGAAGACCTCGAACACCGACCGGCGGTGCGCGGCGCCGCTGCGCAGGGCCGCCTGCAGCATCGTCAGCTCGTAGTGGTCGGTCAGCAGCGCGGTCGAACGTTCGGGCTCCTGCCGCGCACGACTTATCGTCACCATGACACTAAGGCTACTCCGGTATGCGCCCGCTGTCGTATTCAGAGCAACGGACCGGGTGTGAGCCTGCTCTCAGATGATGCGAAGATGGGATAGTGACCAGCGCCCCGGTTGAAGTCGACCGGCCGGACGTCCAAGGCGAGCAGGAGACCGCCGAGGAGGTAGACCGGCCGTGGACCACGATCGTCTGGAACGATCCGATCAACCTCATGAGCTACGTCACCTATGTGTTCGAGAGCTACTTCGGCTATCCCAGGACCAAGGCGCACAAGCTCATGCTCGACGTCCACCACCGCGGCAAGGCGGTCGTCGCGAACGGCAGCCGCGAGGAGATGGAACGCGACGTGTCGGCGATGCACTCCTACGGTCTCTGGGCGACCGTGCAGCGCTCTTAGGTGGTGTCAGTGCGCTTCTGGTTCCGAAAGTCCGTGCCCTCTCGAAAGCGACCGCAGTCCCGAAAGCCTGTACTGGCCCGAAAGCCTGTGCTCTTCCGAAAGGATAGGCGCTTGATCGCGGCGTTCTCCGCGGCCCCGGCGACACCGTGCTGGTGGAACTGCGCGCCGCCGAGTCCCGACTGCTGGCCGACCTCTTCGGCGATCTGATCGAACTGCTCGCCGAAGAGTCCCGGCCGCGGAACGAGGACACGGAAACGGATCCGCTGGCGGCCGAACTCGGCCTGGACGGCCTAGGCGACGACACTCCCACCGCCCGACCGGACGATCCGGCGCTCGCTCGCCTCTTCCCGGACGCCTACCCGGACGACCCCGACGCGACGGCCGACTTCCGCCGGTACACCCAACCGGACCTGACCACCGAGCGCCGGCGGCGTGCGACCGTGGCGATCGAGACTCTCGACCGAATCAAGGCCGGCGGCCGGCTGAGCCTGATTCCGGCCGAGGCGGCCGCGTGGCTCGGCGCGCTCAACGACCTTCGGCTGGTGCTCGGCACCCGGCTGGAAATCGCCATGGACGACCAGCAACCGGGCGAAGGCTTCGGTCCGGATGACCCCCGTACGGCGTACGTTCCGGTGTACTACTACCTGGGTTATCTGCAGGAGACGCTGATCGAGGCGCTCGCGGGCTGATCGCCCAACTGATCGCGCCGTCAGTCCGTTAACCGGACCGTCCCAGTCTTGACCCGTGTTGACCATCGACAAGGCCATCCGCGACGCGATCATCGATGGCGCCAGGCCTTCTCGTCGTCCGCGGGGACCTTGGCGGTGACGCGCCGGCCGGGCCGGCGTTGAGCTCGGTGAGCGCGAGGTTGACCAGCCGCAGGAGAGTGGCGCTCTCCTTGTCACCGCCCTTGGCGCGCTTTTCGAGGTTGGTGACCCGCTTTTCCAGGCTCTCCAGGTCGGCCAGCATCAGCTCGAGCGCGCGTGACCGTTCAATCGCTTTTGGCAAATGAAGTGTTTGGCACGGTTCTAGTGGCACGGGGCCGCCCCTGGCGATTTCGGGGTCCAGCGGCGGAAGTGCCGTCGCATCCCAGAATTGCTCGAACTGGTGGCGGTCGAGTTCCGCGAGTCGGGCTGGGACATCAAGAAGTTCTTTACGCTGCTGGTGACATGGGCCACTTATCGCCAGTCCGGCGCCGGTGACTCCCGCGAAGCCGACGAAACCCTTTTTCCCCAGCTTCGCGGGGTCACCGGCACCAACTGGCGATAATTTTCATGGGGACGCCGTGTCCCACCCGACTCGCGGAACTCAACCGCCATCAGATCAAGCAATTCTCGAATGGCGGTGTTTCCGCCGCTAGGCCCCGAAATCACCCGGGGTGGTACCGAGCCACGAGACCCGTGCCAAACACTTCCTTTGCCAAAAGCGATTAGCGTCACGCACTCACGAGCTGATGCTGGCCGACCTGGAGAGCCTGGAAAAGCGGGTCACCAACCTCGAAAAGCGCGCCAAGGGCGGTGACAAGGAGAGCGCCACCAGCCTGCGGCTGGTCAACCTCGCGCTCACCGAACTCAACGCCGGCCCGGCCGGCGCACCCACGCCAAGGTCCCCGCGGACGACGAGAAGGCCTGGCGCCAGATAATCACGTCGCGGATGGCCTTGTCGATGGTCAACACGGGTCAGTTTAGGGCCCGCGTCCCGGTTAAACGTAAGAGGCGCGATCAGTGCGGGCGATGAGCCCGCGAGCCCCCCCATCAGCGTCTCCTGCAGATAACCCAGGTAGTAGTACACCGGAACGTACGCCGTAGGGGTGGTCCGGACCGAAGCCTTCGCCCGGTTGCTGGTCGTCCACGGCGATTTCCAGCCGGGTGCCGAGCACCAGCCGAAGGTCGTTGGCGCGCCGAGCCGCGCGGCCGCCTCGGCCGGATCGGGCTCCGCCGGCCGCCGGCCTTGATTCGGTCGAGAGTCTCGATCGCCACGGTCGCACGCCGCCGGCGTTGGTGGTCAGGTCCGGTTGGGTGTACCGGCGGAAGTCGGCCGTCGCGTCGGGGTCGTCCGGGTAGGCGTCCGGGAAGAGGCGAGCGAGCGCCGGATCGTCCGGTCGGGCGGTGGGAGTGTCGTCGCCTAGGCCATCCAGGCCGAGTTCGGCCGCCAGCGGATCCGTTTCCGTGTCCTCGTTCCGCGGCCGGGACTCTTCGGCGAGCAGTTCGATCAGATCGCCGAAGAGGTCGGCCAGCAGTCGGGACTCGGCGGCGCGCAGTTCCACCAGCACGGTGTCGCCGGGGCCGCGGGAGAACGCCGCGATCAAGCGCCTATCCTTTCGGAAGAGCACAGGCTTTCGGCCAGTACAGGCTTTCGGGACTGCGGTCGCTTTCGAGAGGACACGGACTTTCGGAACCAGAAGCGCACTGACACCACCTAGGAGCGCTGCAGGGTCGCCCAGAGACCGTAGGAGTGCATCGCCGACACGTCGCGTTCCATCTCCTCGCGGCTGCCGTTCGCGACGACCGCCTTGCCGCGGTGGTGGACGTCGAGCATGAGCTTGTGCGCCTTGGTCCTGGGATAGCCGAAGTAGCTCTCGAACACATAGGTGACGTAGCTCATGAGGTTGATCGGATCGTTCCAGACGATCGTGGTCCACGGCCGGTCTACCTCCTCGGCGGTCTCCTGCTCGCCTTGGACGTCCGGCCGGTCGACTTCAACCGGGGCGCTGGTCACTATCCCATCTTCGCATCATCTGAGAGCAGGCTCACACCCGGTCCGTTGCTCTGAATACGACAGCGGGCGCATACCGGAGTAGACTTAGTGTCATGGTGACGATAAGTCGTGCGCGGCGGAGCCCGAACGTTCGACCGCGCTGCTGACCGACCACTACGAGCTGACGATGCTGCAGGCGGCCCTGCGCAGCGGCGCCGCGCACCGCCGGTCGGTGTTCGAGGTCTTCGCGCGCAAGCTGCCGGACGGCCGGCGCTACGGCGTAACGGCCGGGACCGGCCGCTTACTCGAGGCGATCGCGGCGTTCCGTTTCGAGGAGCGGCAGCTCGCCTTCCTCGAGCGCGCCTGTGTGGTGGACCAGGCGACGATCGATTGGCTGGCGGATTCCGCTTCCGGGGCACGATCCGCGGATACGCCGAGGGTGAGTGCTACTTCCCGCAGTCGCCGATTTTCGAGGTGGAGGCGAGCTTCGCCGAGGGCGTGCTGCTGGAGACGCTGATACCTTTCGGTGCTCAACCACGACTCCGCGATCGCCTCCGCGGCTTCCCGAATGACCTCGGCGGCGGCAGGTCGTCCGTGCATCGAGATGGGCTCGCGGCGTACGCACGAGCAGGCTGCGGTGGCCGCCGCACGAGCGGCCTACATCGCCGGCTTCGCCTCAACTCAAACCTGGAAGCGGACTCCGTTACGGCGTGCCGACTGTGGGGACGAGCGCGCACGCGTTCACTCTCTTGCACGACTCGGAGCGCGAAGCGTTCCAGACGCAGGTGGCCACGCTCGGCAAGGGCACCACGCTGCTCGTCGACGCGTACGACGTCGCCGAGGCGGTGCGCGTCGCGGTCGAGGTGGCTGGCGCGGATCTCGGCGCGGTCCGGCTCGACTCGGGTGACTTGCTCTGGATGGCGCATCGGGTGCGTAAGCAGCTCGATGAACTCGGTGCGCGTGGCACGAGGATCGTGGTCACCAGCGACCTGGACGAGTACGCCATCGCGGCGCTCGCAGTCGCGCCGGTCGACGCGTACGGCGTCGGCACGCAGCTGGTTACCGGCAGCGGCGCGCCTACCGCATCGATGGTCTACAAGCTGGTCGCGCGCGTGGGCTCGGCGGAGCCGGACGCGCCGATGGTGTCGGTCGAGAAGCGGTAGCCCGAAAAGCGCAGCCGGGGCAGGCAAAAATACGCCTATGGGCGGATCGACTCGGATGGCGTAGCGACGGCCGAAGTCATCGGTATCGGCAAGCCGCCGGCCGACCTCGCCGATCGCGGCCGGAATCTGCTCAGGACGCTGATGGTGGACGGCGAGCTGGTCGAGAAGCAGCCGTCTGACCAGCAGTCGCTCGATCAGGCACGCGAGTCGCTGCGCCGCTCGCTTGCCGAACTGCCGATCTCCGCGACGCAACTCTCGCGCGGTGACGCGGTGATCCCTACTGTTTACGAGAACACCGCCTACGAGACCGCATGAGGCTTTGAGGGCTGGAGAGGTAAATCGCGATGAGCAGGGCATTGATCGTCGTGGACGTGCAGAACGACTTCTGCGAAGGCGGCTCGCTGCCGGTCACCGGAGGTGTCGCGGTAGCCGGGGAGATCGCGCGTTACGTCGCGGACGGCTCCGGCGGCGCGCAGTACACGGTGGCCACGCGTGACTACCACGTCGACCCGGGCAGCCACTTCGGCACACCGCCGGACGGTCCGGACTACGTCAACACCTGGCCGGTGCACTGCGTCGTCGGGACGGACGGCGCGGCCTTCCACCCGGCTGTCGCGCAGCTTCCGTTCGACGCCGAGTTCCGTAAGGGTGAGCACGCGGCGGCCTCTCCGGCTTCCAAGGCGCGACGCCTGACGGAACGCCGCTGGCTGACTGGCTGCGGCAGCACGACATTACGGACGTGGACGTCGTCGGCCTCGCGACCGACCACTGCGTGCGCGCGACGGCGTTGGACGCGGTACGCGAAGGCTTTGCGGCAAGGGTGCTGCTGGATAAGACGGCCGCCGTCGCGCCCGAGACGCTGGCCAAGGCTCTCGCGGACTTCGAGGACTCCGGAGTCGCGACCGTCGCATCCGTAGCAGGAAGCTGACGGATTCAGAGCTCGGCAAGCTGCGCGAACACGCACGCCTTCTGCATCGATCCGTGCGCGATCGGCGAGTCCGCGTGGTCGACAGCCCACAACGCCGACTCCGCCTCACGCGCGAACGCCCACGCGTACAAGCGCCACACGTCCTCACCGAGCACGTCGCTGACTAACGCGAAGCGCTCGGCGAGGACGCGGCGCGGATCGGGATAGGTGAACGGATCGTCGATCTGCGAGACCAGCGGCCAAGGGTCGTAACCCGGATCACCGATCATCGGCTTCGCGTCGATCGCGAGCCACGGACGCCGCTTGGCGCTGAGCACGTTGCCGGGATTGAAGTCCCCGTGCACGATCACGTCGCGCGTCGCCGATCCGGGCAGTTCGCGCAGCAGCCGGACCGCGGTCGCCACCAGCCCGGGATCGAAGTCGGGCCGCAGCCGCGCCATCCGCTCCTCGGCCGTGTCGGCCCAATCGGCTGTCAGCGCGGCGACGCGTTCGAGGTTTCAGTCCTCGCGCGGCGTCACCGACCACAGCTCACTCAGCAACTGCGCGCCGATAAGCAGGCGCTCGTTTGCATCGAGGTGTTCGGCGTCGCCTAAGTGGTCACCTGGTTCGCAGCGTTCGATCAGTACTGCGTAGTGCTCCGGGTCCGCACGTAGCACGCGCACGGCGCCGCATCCGCCCCACAGCCGAAGGCCCTCGGCTTCGCCGACCGCTTCGCGATGCGGCCAGGTGACCTTGAGGATCGCCGACTCGCCAGCCGGCAGCCGCGCAGGCGCGACCCACGAGCGGCTTCCGCCGTGAATCGGCGCCTCGAGCCGCAGCGACCAGCGGTCCCGCAACTCGGCGACGAGTGCCGGGAGCTGCGCGAGCCATTCCGGACCGCCCTCGTTCCCGCTGACCGTTGCGACGACGGGGAGCGTGGGCGGGAACAGGTCAGCGTCCATCGGGCGGTTAGCCTCCAACCAATTCGTCGTACCTCAGTGAGCGATACCAGATGGCCTTCGCGGCAAGGAAGAACGCAACCCCGATGGCAGGTGAGGCCGCTGCTATCCACACCGGGATGCCTGTACTCGCCGTCTGGCCGGTAACGACGGCCGCCGGTAGGTACGCGATGAATGCCACCGGGAAGACGAACGTCAGCGCGTCCATGACCGGGCTCGGCAGCACGTTCAGCGGATAGTTGCCGAAGGTCAAGATGATCTGGTCGATCCAGCTGGTCCAGGTGAACATGCCGGTGAAGCGCAGCGCGGCGATCGCCAGCAGCGTCTGAATCGCCGCCTCGACCATCGTGCCGCCGATGATCCCGGCCAGAATGTAGAGCACTGTGGCCGGCGTCCAGGCGATGTGCAGCTTGAAGACCGCGAGCACGAAGATGCCCGCGCCGGCCAGCATGTCGCCGAACGAGTTGACCCGGAACTGCGTCAGCAGCACCTGCCGGAACACGCGCATCGGCCGCAGCAGCCAGCCGTCCATCCTGCCCTCCTGGATGAACATCGACAGGTTCGCGATGTTGCTGAACAGCGCGATGTAGATGCTGTGCGAGACCAGTCGCATCGAGGCGATCAGCAGCACGTCGCCCTGCTTCCAGCCGCCGAGGCCCAGGAAATCGGAGCAGCAGCACGCCGGCGAACAGCACCATCGAGCCCTGCCACACCAGACCGAAGAGCAGCCCGAGGATGAACTCGCCGCGATACGCCGCCTGCGCCTTGAGATTCAGCTTGTTGATTCGGTAGTAGAGCCCCATTTGCTCGAACACGCGTCAGCCCCCCAGGACCGTTACGCGGGCAGCCGCGCGTTGCCAGATCAGCGTGGTGAGTAACGCGAGGCCGACGATCCATCCCGCCTGCACGGCCAGGTCGTTCCACAGCTGACTGACCGGCGTGCGCCCGATGTAGAGCGAGAGCGGGACGTTGAGCGTGCCCTGGAACGGCAGCAGCCGGTCGAAGGATGCGAACCAGGCGGGGAAGAACCACAGCGGGACCAGCGCGCCGGCCAGCACGTTCTGCACGATCTCGTACATCAACACCAGCTGGAAGTTCACCACGGTCCAGAAGCAGGCCAGGTCCGATGAGCCAGCTTGAAGGTAGTAGAGGATCACCAGTCCGAGCGCCAGCGACGCCAGAGTCGCCCAGCCCGCCCGCGCGCTCACCGGCGGCTCGTATGAACCCACCCGCCGAGCGGGACAGTAGTACCCAGCGATCGCCGCTAAACACGCAGCCGTACGCGAGGTCGCCGCACGGCCCTGTGCAGGTAATAACGTCGCGGGCTGACCGGCCGCAGGAACCAGTAGGCGATGGTGCCCTCAAGCATGTGCTGGACCATCATGTCGCGCGCGGCCCAGCGGTTGACCGTGCGGAAGGCGATGTAGAACACGCCGAGCATCGCGTACGTCGTCGCCTGGTGGACGTTCAGCCCGGCGCTGGTCGTCGTCGATGCGTATAGGGCGCGCCAGGGCCAGTAAGTCAGTGCGGCTCGCGCGGCGAGCATGAATAGCGACCCGACGAGGCGTCCGCGCTCGTAGAACTCGCTGAGCATGGTGATGCGCGCAGCGCGCCAGGCGCGACCCGACTGGCGTGCGAGAGAGCCGCTCGTCGCGGGTGCCGTCATCCTCCCCGTCGCCATCGTCACGGCTGCACAGCCACATCTACTGCGGCGACATCCACTACAGGCGCACCGAACGCGTCGAGCTTGCTCCGGTTGCCGAAGGCGCGGCGCATGACCTCTTCGAGGTCTGCCGCGTCGTCCAACGCGTCAGCGTGCGTACGTCGCAGGCCGTCGATGTCGCCGTCGAAGACGATCCGGCCGCCGTTGATCAGGATGACGCGCTCGGCCAGACGTTCGACCTCTGTCATGTCGTGCGTCGTGAGCACGACGGTGCGCCCGCGATGCTCGACCTGATCGCGCAGGAACTCGCGCACCTGTTCCTTGACCACGACGTCCATGCCGATCGTGGGCTCGTCGAGGTACAGCACCGCTGGATCGTGGATCAGCGCGGCGGCCAGGTCGCAGCGAACGCGCTGGCCGAGCGAGAGTTGCCGGGCGCGGGTCTCCCAGAACGCCGAGAGCTCCAGGATCCGGTCGAAGGCGGCGATCCGCTCGCGCAGCACGTGCGGCGGCACGCCGTGGATGTCGGCCAGCACGTTGAGCGAGTCGCGGGCCGGCAGGTCCCACCACAGCTGTGAGCGCTGGCCGAAGACCGCGCCGACCCGCCGCGCGTTCGCGATCCGCTCCCGGTACGGGACCAGGCCGTTGACCTCGACCCGGCCGGCCGTCGGGGTCAGGATGCCGGTCAGCATCTTGATGGTGGTGGACTTGCCGGCGCCATTGGGGCCGAGAAAGGCGACCAGCTCGCCGGGCTCGACCCGGAAGCTGACCTCGTCGACGGCGACCTTCGCGACCTTGGCGGGATTGATCAGGGTCCTGACGGCGGATAGGCGGCCGGTCCTGCGTGCGGTGGTGTGGAAGACCTTGGTCAAGCCCTCGGCCACGATGGTGCCCTCGGCTCCCGGCCGGAGCGCGGGGCCGGTCCCTCGCTTAATATTCACGGTCCCTCCCTATTGACCGTACCAGCGTGTCGCCACCCGGTTGGCCCTCGCAGTGAATTCCACTATGTGGACACTTGAGACGTGTCCATGTGCGGCAGAAGTGCCGACGTGCCGCGCGGCGGCGGGTGTGCGTTTATGTGGTGGAGCGACGCGGCGAATTAACATCGCACGCATTGTCGGCAGGCGGGGGCGGCGCTACCGTGACCGACATGTCACGGGCAGTACCGATGTTCTTACTTAACGCATTGCTAGACGACTTCTCGCTAGTGCGCAGGCCAGGCGGGAAGAGTGGCGGTGCGCGAGTCGCGAACGGCGTGATTCGGGCCGAAGTTCCGTCCGCGGTGGGCCGCCAGGCGGTCGACGCTCAGCGCTGGGAAAGCGCCCCGATCGGGGAGCTAGCGGGTCAACAAGAATTACCGGTCCTGATTCACGGCCCGGCGTCCAAGGCCCTTGCCGGATACCGCGCTGCGTCAGCGGTGTGGCCGGCGATCGGAATCGACATCGCGCACGAGCGGGACCGCCACTGCGTCGAGTCGGTGCATCGTAGCCTAGCCCGCTTGACCGACCTCCCGCGCACGGTTTCGGTAACTATCGGCCTGGCGCTGGAATCGGGCTGGCGGGACGCGCTGAGCCTCATCGTCGCGCGGGGCCGTTCCGTGCGATTCGCCGTGTGCGGCATCGACTCGCCGGATGCCCCGGCGCTGGTCGACGCGATCCGCGCGGCGGTCGGCGAGCGGTGCTCCTTCTCGTGGGCTCGGGGCGACTGGCGCGCGGTCACCGATCCGTGGGGCGGCGAGCTGCCCGGAATCCTCAACGTCCTGCTCGCCACCGCCGCCGCGTTGCGCGGCGAGGACAGCGCCGGAATCGGCGCGCAGCTCGCGCGTACGGACCAGGTGGACGTGGTCGACGCGGTATGCGACCTCGACGACGAGACCGCGCGCCGAATCAGAAGCCTGCTGGACGGCTTCGCAGTGCCGAGGGTGGCGCCGGTGGTGGATTCGCTCAGCGACCTGGACCTGCTGCCGAAGGAACGTCAGTACAGCTAGGTGGTCGCGCGTAAGCGGTTAGGCACAGCTAGGCGCGGATACTCAACGTGCCGCTCAGGTTCTCGTGCAGCCCTTGCCGGTACGGCCGTCCCCACAGCACGCCGCCGAGCGCCAGCACGTCGATCACCGGAATGATCGCGAGCAGCCAGAACAGGAACGCACGCGCCGAGGCCGCCCCACTGGACACGTCGTCGGCCGCCTCCACGGTGACCACCTGCACGCCGACTACGCGACGGCCGGTCGTCTGACCCGTGCGCGGTAACCGGTAGGCCTCGAACGCGATGGCGACGAGTATCACCACGGCGACCGCGGCTGCCCACAGCGCGATCCCGGTGGCGTCCATGCCGAGCGTGCGGTACGTCGTCTTTGCGTGCAGCTGAAGCTGCTTGACGTACGCGTGGTCGTGCCGATGCCCGAGCAGCACGAGCGTGACCGTCGCCGGGGCGCTGAGCACGACCGCGATGCCGGTGTCGATGATGCGCGCCAGTATCCGGGATCCCGCCGAGGCCAGCTCGACGACGCGAGCTTCAGGTTCGGCTGCCGCGTCCTCGTCCGCGTCGACGCCCCGATACAAGCCAGGTATGGCGTCGAACGGTGAGCCGCTGCCCGAGGCCCAGCCGGAACCGTACGCGGCTCGGGTTCCGAAGGCCGAGGGCACGACCATCGTGGCTACCGCGCTCTTGGGCTCCGAAGCGGCGGGCGCGGTACTCTGGCTGACCTCTACCGGCTGCTCAACGGCTAGTTGTTCCGGTGCCTGTTGCTGAAGGAGCTCATCCGGAGCGGGACGGCTCGTGCCCTCGACCCACTGCGTCCCGTCCCAATAGCGAATGTAGCCCGGTATCGACGGATCTGCGTAATATCCGGCCTCTGGTCCCGTAGTCATGACTGCGCCCCGCACTCCCTCGTGGCCCTACGTATTGGGGAGATTAGCGGAAACGCTCGACAGCCCGAGTACGCTCGCTGCGATGAGCTCGTCCATACCTGGATCCGACCCAGCGCGATCTAACACAGCGCCGCTGACCCGGCGCTGGTCGCGCGCGCTCGTCGCCGGCACGACCGCCGCGGTGGTCGCGGTCGTCGGCGTGCACCTGTCGGCCACGTTCTTCTACAACGCGCCGACGAATCCGGTCTCGCAGCGCT
>CAVQPP010000232.1:0-11217 GCA_963714445.1 uncultured Actinomycetota bacterium | reverse complement strand
AAGAACGAGGCGCACATCGCGGACCGAGCCGGTAGCTCCGAGAAAACCTCGCGGGACAAAGCCTTTCTCGGGGCACCATCTTGCCGACGCGCACTCATGCCCGAAGGCCGAACACGGGCTAAAGGCGGGCAGCAAGTTCTCGATCAGTTCCGCCGCAGGAAAAATCGACATGAGGCCATAATCCCCCGTGAGCGGCATGACCGCAGGGATATCGCTACCTACGTGACTGCGACTGGAAGTTCCCGCTGCACGGTGCCGTCCGGAAGCAAGCACGACCGTGTCTCGTCCAGGGCTGGACTTGGCGCAGTCCTGCATGTAAGCACATAACCGGATGATCTGAATATGTCCAAATGCCACGGGGAGCTGATCATCCAGCGCGAAGAATCGGCGGTATGGAGCGAGCCGTGCTCGTGGTCGAGAGCTGCGAGCGATGGCCGATTGTGGTGTAGCCAGCCCTGCGCTGGCGGCGTACGTTGCGGGCATCGTTCATCGCTGGGACCTGCGACGGCCCGGCCTCCTGGGTCCCGGCTGTCCCTGGAGGTGCCAGATGGCCGCCGCGACTGACTCAACTTCCCTCGTCCCCATCCAGCCGGTGTTCACTGATGCGGAGCGGCTCGCGCTCGCCGGTTACCTCGCCGGTATCGCGGCCTGACCCGCGAGGCGTACACCCTCGACCTGCGCCAGTTCACCGGCTGGTGCCGAGCCCGGTCCGTGCCGCTGTTCTCGGTCCGCCGCGCCGACATCGAGACCTTCGCCCGGGAACTCGAGGGCCGCGGCCGGGCCCGGGCCACCGTCACCCGCCGCCTGTCCACGATCGCGGGGTTCTACAGGTACGCCGTCGAGGAGGAACTCCTCGACCATTCGCCGGCCGCGCACGTCCGGCGGCCGAGGCTGGACTACGAGTCGCACGCCACCGCTCTGGACCGCAACGAGGTCGGCGCCCTCCTGGTCGCCGCCGGGCTCGGCCCGGCGGCCGAGCACGCCCTGATCTCCCTGCTCGCCCTCAACGGGCTTCGGGTATCGGAGGCCACCGGTGCCGACATCGAGCACCTGGGTCTGGAACGCGGGCACCGGACCCTCGTCATCACCCGCAAGGGCGGCAAGGTCGTCACGATCCCGCTCGCCCCGCGCACCGCCCGCGCCATCGACCTGGCCATCGGCGAGCGCACGAGCGGGCCGCTGTTCCGCGCCGCGGACGGGAACGACTGGACCGGCACGGCGCCGCACGGATCGTCCGCCGTGTCACCCGCCGCGCCGGGATCAGCAAGCAGGTCAGCCCGCACACGCTGCGGCACGCGTTCATCACCGCCGCGCTCGACGCGGGAGTCCCGCTGCGCGACGTGCAGGAGGCCGCTTCGCACGCCGACCCGCGCACCACCATGCGCTACGACCGGGCACGCACCAGCCTCGACCGCCACGCAACCTGCATCGTCGCGACCTACATCGCCGGAGCCGCCCGGTAGTCCGCGGCGGCGACCGTCATGGCCTGACCGCCCGGTCAGCGGTCAGGCCATGACGCCAGGTCAGACCGCCGTCAGGGCCGAGTGTCACACCGGGACAGTAGTCTCACCTTCCGTGACGGGATCAATGCGGGAACTATACGGCTTCGAGCTGGAGCCTGAAGTCCGCGACGGCTCGACAGCCTCAGCGACAGCGACTACAAGCGCGTCGATGAGGTCTGCGGGCTGCTCGCGGAGAAGGGCAGCGAACTCGGCGGCCCGTGGTCAGACCACCTGGAAGGATCCGTGTGGGAGCTGCGGCTCCGGCTTCGGGATGTTGCGGCCCGGGTCACGTACTGGTGTACTTCAGATGGGAGGATCGTGCGCTGACCGTGTTCCGCAAGACCAGGCAGCACGAGCAGCGGCAGATCGACCGGGCCGTCCGCGCGCAGAAGACCTGCGAACGAGACCACCGCGGCCCCGCGACGGAGACCTACGAAAGGCAGGTGTGAGATGACCGGCTACCACACCCGCTGGGCGCGCCCCCAGGATGCGGCCGACGATCCCGAGCGGATCGCGATCCGCGAGGCCCTGGCGTTCGGCAAGGCCCTGTACGACATCCGCACCGCCCTCGGCCTGACCGTCGCCGAACTGGCCATGCGCGCCTCCCTGACCGACGACGACATCGAGCGCATCGAGGAAGGCGGCACTGAGCCCACCATCCCCCTCCTGCGCCGCCTCGCCGCCGCCCTCAACGCAGACGTCCGCCTCACCGGCGGACACGACCTCGGCTCCGTCTGGTTCGAAACCCACGCCGCCTAAACCACGCCGTAGGGAACACAGGCACAGCGCTTGTACGCGCCGGAACCGCCGTTATGCGAGCATCGGCTCGGGCTCGATCGTGGTTAGCTGCGAGCGCAGATCTGGCATTCTGGCGGTATGGAAAGCCGGGTCGACCTCGATCAGGTGGCCGAACTGGTTTCCCGTCATGCCTTGGGCATGGGAAGGAGTCCGGGCTTGCGGTCGGCGCTCTTACCTGGAGATACGCTGCTGGGTCCGTGGCCCTCTCCCCTGAGGGAGGACCGCGGCCAGGTGGCGGAGCCCGATTCAGTGGGCGTCACGGTTCGCAAGCATCAAACAGGAAGGCGATCCTCGTAGTCTTTCGCGGCGGATGGGCTGATCTTGAGTGCTGGCGGGGGCGGTCCTTCGGATGAGCCGGTGACCCGAGGCGCCGGGCTGGGATGACTGGATGGACCTTCCTGGTCCTGGACGGGCTTGCTCCGGCGGTTCGCTGACCTCTTCGACTAAGGCCAGAACGTCCTATGGCCGACCAGGGTGCAGGGCCCTGCATTCGGCTGGCACTCCTCTCAGTCGGGCTCGCTCCGTGAACGCAGGTAACCGTCTGCTCAGCTTCCGGCGCGGTTTCTCGACGATGGCGTGGCGTACATAATGGTTCGGTCTGTCCATCAGCGCCGCCGGGAGGTATCGTCCCTGCAGGTGTCAGGTCGTTGTGCTGCCGCTGAGCATTGAGAGCGCCGCAAGCGCCGGGTAGGTGTCCTGCGAGGCATGCAGGCCCCGGTAGTAGCAGGACCAGTAGCTGATCGCCCGTTGCCTGGTCAGCGCGGCAAAGTACGGGTTGTCCCTGAAGAAGGCCGGCATGCTTTCCGCATCGCGGGCCGGGCAGGGAATGCCCTCCGGGCGAACCGCTCGATGTCGCGGCAGATCTCGATGACGTACTCGCCGAGTAGCTGGACGATGAACGGGGCAGTCCATGGCTCGTCGGCGTTCAGCAGCGTCCCAAGCTGCCCGCTGGCGGACGAAGCCGTCGTGATGCCTGGAGTAGATGGCCGCGGCCACCACCGCTTCTACGTGGCCCGGCCCGGCTGCGAGCGTGCGGGGAAGGCTTCGCTTGTAGACCCGTTCGGGATCACGACGAGCTCGCCGGTCACGACAAGGCCGGGCCAGGTGCGCGAGTTGCTTACCGTCACAGACCCCGGCCGGAGGAAGGAGGGAGCGCCAGGAAGCGACCGCGCGACGTCCACGACGGCTGGGGCCAGCCGGGCAGGAAAGGCCCGGGCGAGGCTCTCATTCACCCGGGCATCGTAACGGCCAGACGCCCGGATCATTCGAGCCCTGATACTCCCCGGTCACCTCGATTATGCCGACGATGCTGGCATTCAGAGCTAGCAGGTCTTCGCGGGGATCCAGTACTCGAGGATGGTCTTCCCCCCGACCTGGCGGACCTCGTATTGGTCCAGGAACGATCGCAGGACCTGGAATCTGGTGACGTACCCGACGCCGGAATGCGGGACGTTCCAGTCTGGGCGATCTTCGCCGCGTAATCCTCGTTGAGCACCGGGTAGAAGATCGGCTGCCCTGGCAGCCGCGGCGGCCACTCGCGCCAGCCCCAAGCCTCAACCAGGGCTAGTTCCTCCGGTCCGGTCGGCCGCCACAGCGTCACGGTGTCGATCGCATGTGCCAAGGCTCATGATGCGCTCCGCGCGCCACGACAGCCACCGGTTTGATGCCAGCAGGCTCGACAGGCATCCTGATCTGCCGCCACGAGGTTGTTGTCAGTCCAGCGATCCCACGTGCGCAGAACTGGACAACCGGCGCGGGGACAGGTGCACTGGCGACACAGATGCGAGGACGCTCGTAATCGGCGATATGTGTGGTGTCGGTGGCGGATGAACCGTTGCATGGCGTCACGTCCCGTCGTAGCCAGGAGGTTCGATGTCCTTTTGTCGAGGGTTCCGCCGGGGTGGGTTCGAGGTCGGCCGGTGATGGCCGTGAGGATGGGTCCGGCGAACCGCGAAGTATGAGTCCTGCGGTGATCAGATGACGGGAACGGGGGAAGGTTCGAGTAGCGTGCGGTCGCCGTCGAAGCCGTGGCTCAGTGCGGCCGCGACGTCCTCGTGCGGGGCTCCCAGGCGGACTGCACTGACCTCGTCCAGACATTGGTAGTGCTGGTCGGTAAGTTCGAGGTGGAGAGAGCTTAGGTATTCCTCCATGTGTATCAGGGAGCGGGGGCCGACGATCGGGATAAGGGCCGCCTGGGCCAGTGCGGCCCGGCGACGCAGCCAGGCCAGGGAGACCTGGACTGCGCTGGCGCCGGTTTCGTCGGCGATCGCCAGTACGGCATCAACGACGGCGGTGCGCTGTGCGGTGCTCTCAATTGCGTCGCCGCGAGCACTCAGCCGGCCCTGTTCGCCCTGTCGGTACTTGCCGGTGAGCAGCCCTCCGGCCAGCGGGGAGTACACGACCACGCCCAGACCGTGGGCTTGCGCCATCGGCAGCAGCTCCCGATCGGCGGATCGTTCGGCCAGGCTGTATTCGGTCTGAATGCCGACCAGCGGGGCCAGGCCACGCAGGTCCGCCCGGACTGCAGCGCTAGCGACCCGCCAGGCCGGGAAGTTGGAGAGTCCGCCGTGAAGGATCTTGCCGGAACGGATCAGGTCGTCGAACCCGGCCAGGATCTCCTCGATCGGGGTGGTTCCGTCGGGAAAATGCGGCATGAAGACGTCTACGTAGCCGGTGTTCAGACGGCGCAGACTCGCCTCCAGTGAACGGACCATGACCTTGCGGCTGTTACCGGTCGTGCCGGGGCGGGGCTGGTCCTGCCTTGTCCCGCTGTACTTGGTGATCACCACGAAATCGTCCCGCTGGCGGCCGAGTAGCTCACCGAGCACGGTTTCGGCCTGTCCGTCCTGATAGAGGTTGGACGTGTCGAACGTGGTGCCGCCGGCGGCGACGAAGGCCTCGAAGATCTGCCGCGAGGCCTCGGGACCGGCGCCGGTGCCTGATGCGCCGAAGTTCGCCGTCCCGAGCGCGTACTCCGACACTCGCAGGCCGGTCAGCCGGCCGAAGGTCTGGTAGTGCATGGCAGCTCCTGGAAGTTGGTGTTGCGCGGTAGGCTTCCCGACAGTATCAAGTAAAACGAGGGGTCACTCTTTTATGCCGAAGGTTAGCCAAGCGCACCTTGACGCTCGCCGTCAGCAGATCGTGGATGCCGCCCGCGCCCGGTTCGCCAGCCACGGCTTCGCCCGCACGTCAATGGCCGACATCGTCACCGAGTCCGGGCTCTCCAACGGAGCCATCTACCGGTATTTCACCAGTAAGGACGAGATCGTCGTCGCCGTCTGCGAGCAGGCGGGCGAAGCCCTGCCGAGGGCGCTCACAGTCGAGGCCGTTGACGGGTTCCTCGAACATGTGCGCACTCTGGCGCGCGAGACAGACCATGCTCGGCTGGTAGCCCAGATCTATGCCGAAGCGGCAGTGTCGCCGCCGCTGGCGGCCGTTGTCCAGCAACAGCTCTCCGCTATGCGGGCTGCGGTCGCCGAGTTGGTACCCGACCGCCGGCGCCGGTATGCCGGACAGATCGCCGAAGCGTTTGTGGCCGTCTGCAGCAGCTACAGCCAGCAGCTGGCGATCCGCGGCGATCTAGACCCCGCGCCCTTCACCGCAGCATTGATGGCGATCATCAAGGGATAGCCAAGGCCCGGTGCAACTGGTGCCCGCCGGTCCGGAATGCTCGACAGACATGAGCAGCCGCGACGAGGAACCTCTGCGGGCCGGCCCCTGCCCGCAGAACCGGCTCATCTGCATGCGAGCCGCCATGCGGGTCGGGACGACTCCGAGGCGCACTTATTCGGCGCTCGGTGTGTCGAGTAAACGTTCGCCGACGCAGAGAGCACCGACCACGTTGACCATGATGTTCTGCATGAGTATGCCTACCTGCGCATACGCACCGGCCAGGGATACGCACTACTTTCGGCAGAAGCGTGCGTAGCGGCTGTTACTGGAGGTTATCTGTGCTCGGAGGGGTCTGTGATGCGGGGAAGGGGCGTCCACGGTATGCGGTGGTCCGGCCGCTGTGTCTTTGTGCCAGGTCGTGACGGGTGCTGGCGGTGGGGGAGCGGTCCGGTTCCGGTGGTCTGGTGACCCCGGCCGCCCGGGGGGAGTTGTGGTCAGGGGCGGTCGATTTCGAGGCGGCGGCTGATGGCGGCGGCGATGGCGTGGAGGTCGCCGGGGTCGGAGCTGATGATCAGGTCGTGGCGGCGCAAGGCTCCCTCGACAATGCACGCGTTGACGATGTCGGTGGTGGCCGCGCGGGCGGCGAGCGCGCCGGTGGCGCGGGCCTGGGTGTCGTCCAGGGTCTCGGTGTCGCAGCCGGCCAGGAGCCGGGATAGCAGGGCCTGGCGGTTGCCGCCGCGCCAGGCCTGGGCCAGGACCGGTGCGGGAACGACGGGGATTTCGCGGCGGTGGAGCAGGGCACGGTGGCGAGCCCACTGGCGGCGCTCGCCCCGGTCGGCGGCGACCAGGGCGCCGGTGTCGTAGGTGACGCCCATCAGGCGCTGCGCCGGCGGGTACTTGTGCCGCTACGGCTGGCCCGCTCGGCAGCCTCGCTGGCCCACTGGTCGGCGTCAGCGAGTTCGGCGGGGGTGAAGGCGCCGTGCTCGTCTTCGAACTGGGCGACGGCGGCCAGGCCGGCCCGGATGGTGAATTCCTTGCGGGCGGTGGCCGCGAGCCAGGAGCTGTAGGTCATCCCGGCGTGCTCGGCGGCAGCCGCGATTTCTGCGTCCAGGTCGGGGGGCAGGGAGATGGAGCGCTTTTTGCGGACAGCCATGTGACTATGGTAGCACAGCGGTAGGACAGTATCCTGGAGTCAGGAGACCAGGGCCCCTCTGGTGGATCGGCAGTGCGCGAGCGGGAACCGAAGGACGGGGAGCGGAGTACAGCACGGAAGTACAGCAACTCACCCGGACGCGGGCGGACGTGCGGGGACGCGGGAGGACGGTGACCTGCACGGATGGACGCAGGTGGACGTGCTGCCGACAGATGGCATGCAAGAGGTCAGCGGTTCGAGCCCGCTTAGCCCCACTGGTCAGAAGCATAATTCGAACAGATCGAACAGCGAGTACAGCAGCAAAGTACAGCAACGGCGGCCCGATGGGCCGCCGTACGTGTGTTCGGATCGGTATGTTCCACTGGCGCGGGCTGCTGGCAAGACCGCGAATTTCAGTCACCGCTCCGCTGCCTTCAGGCGTGCCACCTGGGCAAATTCTCGCGCCCCGGGCGCTTTGACACGTGCCGCCTGCTCGCGATCCAGCTCGTGCGGGCAGTCAGCCGGACTGTGACTGTTGCCGTGTTTGCAGATGGTCTCAGAGCTGCGGGCCCCGGCATCCCAAGATCCACTCCCAGAACCCGCGCCGGCCATAGACAGGTGCGGGTTCGCGGATCGCGCCCGTGGGCTCGGGACGTTGCGCCGGATGTCGCCGGCGGAGCCTGTGCGTTGCGCCGCTCAGGCGCTAGGGCTGCGCCGTGGCGCACTCCGGCGCAGCCACCCGGCGCGCTGCGGCGCCCGCCGCAGACCGGCGTGCCGCGGTGGCTGGCCTGATCACGCTGCGGCGGCCTCGTTGCCCACCCTCAAGATCACCAGCTCATGGAGTTGACGCGTGCCGGTCTGGCTCCCGGCGCGGTGCGCGCCCGCGCCGCCTTTCACACGGCCAAGGCGGGCGAGGGTTCTGCTTCGGCAGCGTCACGGTCACGTGGGACACAGACGGTGATTGCGACTGCCCGGCTTGCAGCCCCGGTCCCACGCAGATCGCCGACTTTGGCGCACCAAGGACGGCGCTGGCCGATAGTGCTTGGACTCGCGGAGCATCCAGTTCGGCGCGCGGTGTGCAGTCTCATTGCGGCAGACGCGGAAGCCACCTGCAGCTCGACGCAGCGTCCTGGCGGACTCCCTGGATGGGCGAGCGTATTGATCCTCTGATGAGCCAGATAACCAGCCCGGAGCAGGTCACCCTGGCCTGGGACGGCAACTTATCGACGGCTGGATCCTGGTCAGCAACGCCGGAGGGGCGGTCGGGTTCCCGTTTCTTCCTGTCGATATCAGCCGCGTCGCACCGGTCGCTGACAGGCTCTTCGCTGGCCTCAGCCCTGAATGCAGCCGGCTCCTCATCGGGCGGACCGGCGATACCCTGGCCGGCTGGGTGCATATCCAGCGCAATCCGAGCCCGCTCGTCGCTCGTTGGGGCACCATCAGTCATCTCCAGAGCCTTCCTTCTTCACGCGGCCAGGGGATCGGAAGTGCCCTGATGGTGCATGCCCGGCAGGTCGCGCGATCGCAGATGGGCCTGGAGCAACTTCGCCTCGCCGTACGCGGCGCGACCGGGCTGGAGCACTTCTACGCCAGGCTCGGCTGGACAGTGGCTGGCCGTTGGCCCGGTGCGCTCCGGCTTGCCCCAGGTGACGACCGCGATGAGATACTCATGATCCTCACCCCGCTGTGACACGCGCTATGGCACGCGACTCGCGGCAGAGTGCGTTGGCATACTGCAAGCATGGGCGTAAGGGTGATCCTGGAGTTCGACGGGGACGTTGTCACGTTGCCGGATCCTGCTGGCGGCGCCTCTAACGCTGCCGGCGATTTCGATCGGCTGCTACCGTTCGCCAGCGCTCTTCCGCTGCGTAGCCGGATTGACGAACACGGCGACGTGGAGTTCAGCTCTTCGGAGCTTGATTCCGTTCGCGACGAGGCTTCCAGCCTGTTGGACCTGGCGCGAGACGGTGCGGAACGGCACGGCTTGATGAGGCTTGTCGCACTCGCGTCTCATGGCAGTCCGCGGACGGGTGTCCGCTTCGCTAATGTGACGGTCGCTGGAAGCGCGTTGCACATGTAGGTCGGTCTCTTCGCGAATGCGATGGGAGAAGCTACGGTGCCGACGAGCACGTACGTCCGACACGGAGTTCGCAGGTCGCGATACTGGCTCATCGGCAAGTTTCCGGCTATCGCTACGGTGCGTGAGCCCGGGCCCCGACTTCGATGGCTTGAGCCTGCCGCCTGGACCCTTGGCGCTCTGCTCGCCTTCGTGTGCTACCTGCGTATTTCGCGGACCCTGGCCACAAACTCCGACGGCGCATCGCAGGCTCTGCAGGCATGGGACATGCTCCACGGAAACCTGGTGCTGCATGGCTGGCAGCTCTCGGACGTCTCGTTCTACACCACGGAGCTACCGGAGTACATGCTGGTAGAGCTCCTGCGAGGGCTCAACGCTGACGTTGTACATGTGGCGAGCGCTATGACCTACACAATGGCGGTCGTCCTGGCTGCGCTGCTGGCCAGGAGCACGGCTTCTGGCCGCGCGGCCCTTGCCCGCGTTCTGGTGACTGCGGGCATCATGATTGCCCCGCAGCTGGCGTCGGGCGTCTCTATCGTCCTGTCCTCCCCGGACCACTTCGGCACTTCGGTGCCAGTCCTGGTGGTCTGGCTCATCCTGGACCGGGCCCGGCCGCGGTGGTACGTGCCCATCCTGGCGGCGGTGCTGCTGGCCTGGGCGGTCGTGGCAGATCAGCTCGTCCTGCTCATCGGCGTGCTGCCGCTGGCGATTGTCTCCGCGACCCGGCTTTACCAAGCTGTCGTGATTGAGCATCACCCTCTGAAGCGCCAGCGATATGATCTCGCCCTGCTGGCGGCAGCCGTCACCGCTGCCGCGGCAGCGGACGTAGCGTTCAAGATCCTCCGGGCGTCGGGCGGCTACCTCCTGCACCCCCCGCCCGATCAGTTCCTGGCTGATGTCCAGCTCATCCCGCGGAGCCTCAGCGTCACGGGCGAGGGCCTGCTGGTGCTCGGCGGCGCTGACTTCCTAGGACACCAGCTGAACCTGGGTACCGTCGTCCTCCTGCTGCACCTGGGAGGCGTGATTCTCGCCGGCCTGGGCACCTGGGTGGCCGCGAAACGGTTCTTCCGGGACCGAAACCTCGTTGATCAGCTCCTGGTCGTGGCCATCGCGGCCAACCTCGCTGCATACATCGTGAGCACGAGAGCATACGGGATTGCCGGAACGCGGGAGATCGCGCCAGTGCTGCCGTTCGCCGCGGTGCTGGCCGGCAGGCTACTAACCGAGCGCATCCTGGCCGCCCGGCTCGCACCTGCCCTCATCGTCGTGCTGGCCGGGTACCTGGCCGGACTTGCCTACTCCGTCGTCCAGCCTCCCGCGCCGATTCAGGATCAGCAGCTGATCTCATGGCTGACCGCCCAGCATCTCACCTCGGGCCTCGGCAGCTACTGGCAGTCAAATGTCGTAACCCTCGCGACCAGCAACAGAATCCGGATCCGCCCACTTTCATTTTCGGCCGCGCACGGCCTGCCCACCGGGGAGCCCGGACCAAACGCGAAGCTGGTTCCGACTGTATGGGACACGAATCTCCAGTGGTATGACCCACGCACGCAGGCAGCGAACTTCATCATTCTCGGCGGCCCGCCAGGATCCTCTCGCCTTACCGACAAAAGCCTCGTGCTGGCCACCTTTGGACCGCCCGCGCGTTCCTCGCACGTCGGAACGTACGAGGTGCTGGTCTGGAACAAGAACCTGCTCGCGGACCTGCCCTGACGACACGGCTAGAGGCGGGCGGCGGAACGGTTCCAGGTCTTTCATGCCACGGCGGCCCGGTGGGCGTCGCGTTACCGGCAGCTGGGCGCCGCCGGCATGGCTGACCGGCCGTCCCGCCCGCATGTCAGCCCGGCCCGGACCCCGGCGCGCACCGAACGGCGGATCGTGAAGCTACGGGTATCCGGGAGGCTCGGCCCGGCGCGGATCGCGTTCCGGCTGGGCCTGGTGCCCTCCACCGTGCACCGGGTCCTGACCCGTTACCACTGCCCTCCGCTGATGGCGACCGATCCGGTCCTCGGCGGCCCGAAAGGACAGCCCCATGATTGCTGTTGACCATCTCACCAAGCGGTACGGGACCGTCGCCGCCGTTGACGGCCTCGGCT
>CAVQPP010000231.1:0-5981 GCA_963714445.1 uncultured Actinomycetota bacterium | reverse complement strand
GACGAGGTTGTGCCCGCGCATCCGCTCGCCGTGCGAGCTGGCGAAGTTCACGATCGCGTCTCCGGGACCGAAGTTGTACTGCCCGTTGTTCGGCTCGATGGTGTCCCACTTCATCTCGTTCTCGGGGGTCACCATGTCGAACTAACTGCCGGCCAGGTTGGTGGCAGAGGAGTTGCCCAGGTCGCCTTGGCCCACCGCGACGCCGAAGTAGCGTCCGTCGGCCTCGGCCGCCGCGCGCAGCGTGCTCGCCGCGCTGGCGGTCCCGGCGGTCAGCACCACGGCTCCGGTGGCCGCGGCGACGCAGGCCACTGTCCCGGCAGCGATTGCGGCGCGCAGCCGGCGGCGACTCGACGGACCCTGTCTCGAGTGGCCCCGTCTCGACCGTGTGCCGCCGTGGCCCGCGTCGCCGATCTCGATATTCATGGCTGTGTTCCTTTCGTCCGCGTGAGCGTGCCAAAGGAACACCGAAATCTCAACGACGGCCATCGCGAGTATTTGCGGCGCGCAAATGCTTATGTTCGTCTTGCTGTCGTCTTACCAGCACCACCTGGCGCATTCGGGCGCGACGGCGAGCAACAACGTCGCGGACGCGACGTGAAACTTACGTTTCTAAAATGGTCCGCGGAAAGTTTTCGAACGTTTTCGAAATTCAGCGGAGGTTGAGCGCGAGCAGGAGGTCGGTCTGAGTCTCCAGCACCGACAACGGTCGGCCGACGAGGTCTTCGATGCGCGAGATCCGGTATCGCAGGGTGTTCACGTGCACGTGCATCGCCGCCGCGCACTTGATCCACGACCCCGACGCGCGCAGGAACGCCTCGAGAGTGACTTCGAGCTCTGAGTTGTGCTCGCGGTCGTATTCGAGGATGGGTCCGAGCATGCGCTCGCGATACGTCCCGCGCACCTCCTCCGGAACGCTGGCGAGCAGCAACGCGTGCGAGGCGATGTCGCTCTGGCCGACGAACGCGACGGGCTCCGGCTTGGTGACGGCCACGCGCAGCGCGTGACGTGCGTCGTCGATGGCACGCTTGAGGAGGTCGGGGTCTGCCGTTTGGTTCGAGACGCCGACGCCGATGCGCCGCGAGCCGAGGCCGGGGGTCACTCGGTCCAGCCACGTGCGCATGCGTGTCGCGGCATCCGGGTCGTTGGGGCGTTCCGTGATGATGGCGACGGCGTGTGCGGGCAGGCCGGGGACCTGATCGTCGTCGAACGGGGCGATCAGCGCGGGGTGGTTGGGGGCGCTGAGAGGCGCGTCGAACGCGGCATCGAGGAAAGCCTCTGGGCGTGCGTACGCATGGCTCGCGGCAACGGCGAGCACGCGGTACGCGACGTGCGTGTCCGGGGCGCCGCAGTCGAATCCGAGCTCTGTCATTCGGGCTACCATGCCGGGACCGGCCGTGCCCGCCGCTAGATCGCGCACGAGGCGTTCCGCGTTCGCGCGCCAGGCGGCTGAACGCTCCTGAAGCCTGGCGCGTTCCGCCGTGAGCACGACCGCGACCTGGTCGACGACCGATCTGCGCTGCGGGTCCCACTGGCGCCAGTCGCCGTCCAGGACCAGGTACCAGTCGGTGATCCGGTCCTGATCATCGATGGTGAATACGCTGAATTTGTCGCCGCTCGGCGTCGAGGCGCGCACTGGCAGGTTCGTGGCTGAGAGGGCAGCGCGGGCGATCGCGCGGCGTGCGGCTCCGGTGAGCGGTTCGCCGCTGTCGGCGACGGTTTCGCCGCGCGCGTCGAGGACTCGGCAGGGCATGCCTAGGTCGGCGGAGATGAGCTCGAGGATCGCGCCTAGTGCCTGCGCCGGATCGGGCGCGGCGACCAGTCGGCGGTGCCGCTCGAGCAGGCTGCCGAGGTCGCTGGCGCGCTGACCGGAGATGCGGCGCATCACGTGCTCGGTGAGCGTCGAGAATGCCAGCTCGGCGGGCACGCGCAGCAGCGGAAGTCGGTACTTGCGGCACGCCGCCAACAGGTCGGCGGGCAGGTCGTCGTCGTCCGGGGTGCCCGCCGCGAGAGCGCTTGAGCCCGCCTGCGCGGTGGCCGCGACGAAGCGTTCCGAGTCGCCGCTTTCCTTGCGCCAAATCAGGCCGGTGACTACGAGCTCGCCGCCGTGCAGATACCGGCTCGGATCCGGCAGATCGGTGGTGACCACCCAACGCAGCTCACGTTCGAGCGCGGCCTGGTCGGTGAGTGGGACGAGCGCGCAGGGCGGGTCGAGCAGTTCGCGCAGTCGCATGGTCTCTCACCTCCTCGTGACGTCCCGCGCGGCGGCCCGAAGCAGTCGGGTGGCCGCTCGGACGGTCACGGTAGCTCTCTACCTGGGGCTTTGGAAAGGCGTTTGGCAGATCCTCCAAACGCGCCCGGGGTCGAGGTAACACGTTCATGGTTTCCGCCCGTAGTGAGGGCTTGTTAACGCGCAGTTCAATCTGCCCCAGCCCGCTGACGGACCTCAGCCGTCGGCGCGGACGAGGAGAGGGACTGGCGGTCGGAATGCACAAAACGCAGGACGTGGCGTGGCTCGACGGGCTGCCGCTCGCCGGGGCGCGGCGTGAGCTGTCCGCGTGCTGCGCGTCGCAGCGTTGGACGAGCCTGGTGGCGGCGGCCCGGCCGCTGCGCACCTGGTCGAACCTGCTGGACACGGCGAACGCCGCGCTCGCCGAGCTGAGCTGGCAGGACGTGCTTGAGGCGCTGTCCGCGCATCCGATGATCGGGCAGCGCGCGGACGGCGAGGACCGGGAGGCCGCGTGGTCGCGCGCGGAGCAGGCGGGGACGGACTCGGCGAACGTCGAGGTCGCGGCCGAGTTGCGGCGAGCTGAACCTGGAGTACCAGTCGCGGTTTGGGCACGTCTTTCTGGTCTGCGCTTCTGGGCTGCCAGCCGAGGTGATGCTGCGGGCGCTCAAGTACCGGCTGCGCAACACCGTGGCCACGGAGCGGCTGGCCACTCGGGCCGAGCTGGCGGCGATCACCCGGCTGCGGCTCGAGCGGCTGATGCAGGCGATGGGGCCGGTCGCGAACGCGCGGGCGGGAGCGTCATGAGCCTGTCAACGCACGTACTGGACGCCGCGACAGGTACCCCGGCCGTCGGCGTGGCGGTGCGGCTGTATCGCTGCGGCGACGTCGACGGCGATGGAGACGTGCTGCTGACGAAGGCCGCGACCGATGCGGACGGCCGAATCCGGGAGGAGTTCCCGGCGCTTACGGCAGGCGTGCACCGGTTGATGTTCGACACCGGGGACTACTTCGAGCGCACGGGAGTAACCGGGTTCTACCCGCAGGTGGAGATCAGCTTCACCGTCGGCGACCCGGACTCCCACTACCACGTCCCGTTGCTGCTCAGCCCGTTCGCATACTCGACCTACCGAGGGAGTTAGACGCCGATGTCGTTCGTCCTGGGCGAAAACCGCTACGGCAAGGCCGAGACGCACGTCGTGCGGATCACCAAAGACGGCCCAAATCACGGAATCAAGGACCTGACCGTCAGCGTCGCGCTGTCTGGCGACATGGCGGATGTCCACCTGACCGGCGACAACGCCGCGGTGCTGCCGACCGACACGCAGAAGAACACCGTCTTCGCCTTCGCACAGAAGTACGGGATCGAGACCAGCGAGAACTTCGCGGTGTTGCTCGCGCAGCACTTCGTCGACTCGCAGCCGACGATCCATCACGCGCGAGTCGAGGTCGCGGAGTGTGGCTGGGACCGGATCGAGCCATGGGCGGGACGGCGCGGCGGCGGCGGCGCGGCGAAGGACCACGGGCATTCCTTCGTCCGCTCAGGGCGGGAGACGCGCACCGCGGTCGTGCACTACGACGGCACCGCGACGCACGTCGTGAGCGGTCTCAAGGATCTGATCGTGATGAACTCGACGGATTCCGAGTTCCACGGCTACATCAAGGACGAGTACACGACGCTGGCTGAGACCCGCGACCGGATTCTGGCGACGGCCGTGACCGCGCAGTGGCGGCACAGCGAGCGCGCCGACGCCGAGATCCGATCCGTGGACTTCGACGGGTCCTACGACGTGGCGCGGTCGGCGATGCTCGAGGCTTTCGCCCAGACCTACAGCCTCTCGCTGCAGCAGACCCTTTACGCGATGGGCACGCGGGTGCTCGAGGAGTGCCCGGGAGTCTGCGAGATCCGGTTTGTGCTGCCGAACAAGCACCACTTCGTGGTGGACCTGGCCCCTTCGGCGTGTCGAACCCGAACGAGACGTTCTACGCGGCCGATCGGCCGTACGGCCTGATCGAGGGCACGGTGCTGCGCGAGGGCGCGCCCGAGCCCGGTCCGGCATGGGACTGAAGGCGAACGGCGATGGACTTTCTGCATCCGGTGAGCTGGAGCGAGGCACTCGCACTCAAGGCCGAACGCCCGGAGTGCGTGCCGATCGCGGGCGGCACCGACATCATGGTCGAGCTCAACTTCGACCTGCACCGGCCGGCCGCGCTGATGGATCTGAACCAGATCCCGGAACTCTACGCGTGGTCGGTGCTGCCGGACGGCCGGATCCGGCTCGGCGCGAATGTGCCCTACACGCGGATCATCGAAGAACTCGGCGACGTGCTGCCCGGGTTGGCGATGGCGGCGCGCACGGTCGGCTCCCCGCAGATCCGCAATCGCGGCGGCGTCGGCGGAAATCTCGGCGCGGCCTCGCCGGCCGGCGACACGCATCCGGTGCTGGTGGCGACGGACGCGGTGATCGAGGCGGTCTCGGTGCGCGGCACGCGGCAGATCCCTGCCGTGGATTTCTACAAGGGCGTCAAGCGCAACGACCTGGCGGCGGACGAGCTGATCTCGGCGGTGCTGCTGCACCCGGCGGCCGGTCCGCAGCAGTTCTCGAAGATCGGCACGCGCAACGCGATGGTGATCGCAGTGTGCTCCTTCGCGCTGGCTTTCGACTCGGCGGCGCGGACCGTGGGCACCGGGATTGGCTCCTCAGCGCCGACCCCGCGCCGGGCCCGGGACGCTGAGGCCTTCCTGGCCGAGGAGCTGCCCTGGACCGACCCGGCGCAGTTGGATCCGCAGCTCGCTGACTATTTCGCCGAACTGGTCTCGGCGGCGGCATCGCCGATCGACGACGTGCGCGGCACGGCGGCCTACCGCAGACACGCGCTCAAGGTGATGGCCAGACGCACCCTCTCGTGGTGCTGGAACGACTACCGCGCGGCCCTCACGGCGGCCTGAAAGGTACCGGAACATCATGCGATTGACGATCGAGGTCAACGGCGAGGAGCGCACCGCCGACGATGTGTGGGAGGGCGAGTCCCTGCTCTACGCGCTGCGCGAACGGCTCGGCTTTCCGGGCTCGAAGAATGCCTGCGAGCAGGGCGAGTGCGGGTCGTGCACCGTGTACCTGAACGACGTGCCGGTGTGCTCGTGTCTGGTCGCGGCCGGTCAAGCGCACGCGCGGCGGGTGCGCACGGTCGAGGGCCTGGCGCAGGGCGAGCCTGGCGCGCCGGACGCAATACTCGCCCCGATCCAGAAGGCCTTCCTGGAATTCGGCGCGGTGCAGTGCGGCTTCTGTACGCCGGGCCTGCTGGTGCAGGCGCACCACCTGGTCGAGCAGAACCCTGATCCGAGCGACGCGGAGATCCGGGAGGCGCTGGCCGGGAACCTGTGCCGCTGCATCCGTCTGTCCCGGCAGTACTTTAGTTTCATTCTTATTTGTATTGCACCCAGCCAACACCAGGGTAAATAAAACTATAATCATTGTGGGTAAATTCTTCATGTTTATCATTTTAATTTATAAGGCTGCTTTATTATAAATTATACCAGGTCAATCAGCAATTCTTTTTCATTTTGGCATAAGTGCTCGCTGCCCCAATAAAACATTAGCGATTTAAGAAATCCTTTACGTTCTTTCCTTGGCATAGCTTTGAATTGGTCCAAAGCCTGCTGGCGATTGCCGTTTTTGAAACTATCAAGTACCATTATGAAATATTGAATGTTTGAGGTTCCGTATGGGCTATCAGGAGTTTTTTCATGTAGAGC